>NZ_JAURWA010000139.1 GCF_030655195.1 Patulibacter sp.
GCGACCCGGCGGCGGACCGCCCGGCCGCACCGCGACCCCCACCGCCGGCACCGGCGCCTCCGCCGGCCGCGCGCCCATCCGCTTCGGCTCGTGGGCGGGCGGCGACATGGACGGCAACCCCAACGTGGGCCCCGACACGATCGCGGAGTCGCTGGAACGTCACCGGCGCACCGCGCTGCGGCTCCTCGGCGAGCGGGTCGACCGGCTGGCCGTCCACTTCTCGCAGGCCGACGACCGCGTCTTCGTCACCGACGAGCTCCGGCGGTCGATCGACCGGGACGCCCGCGAGCTCCCGCGGGTGACGTTCCAGGGCGCGAGTGCGAACGAGCCGTTCCGACGCAAGCTGACGTTCGTCGCGGCGCGCCTGGAGCGCGCGGCCCAGCGCGGCGAGGGCGGCTACGAGCGCGTGGAGGAGCTGATCGCCGACCTCGAGCTGCTGCGCGCGTCATGCAGCTCGACGCTCGTCGCCCACGGCCGGATCGCCCGGCTCCTGGCCCAGGCCCGGACGTTCGGGTTCCTCGTCGCGGCGCTCGACGTCCGCCAGTCCGCCGGTCCGTTGCAGGACGCCACGGCCGCGCTGATCGACGGCTACGCCGACGCCGACGAGGCCGGACGTCAGCGCCTGCTCGTCGACGCGCTCGAGGGGCCGCCCGGGTTCGCGGCCGAGGTGCAGGACGAGGACGCCGCGGCCACGATCCAGGGCGTCGCCGCCGTCGGCCGCGCGATCGCCGACCACGGCCCGCACGCCGTCGGCCGGCTGATCATCGCGATGGCCCGGCAGCCCTCGGACGTCCTCTGCACGCAGTTCCTGCTGCGCCACACCGCCGCGGACCTCGACGGGGGCGCGCTGCCGCACGACACGCCGGCGGTGCCGATCGTCCCGCTGTTCGAGACCGTCGACGACCTCGCCGGCGCCGAGGGCACGATGGGCGACCTGTACGCCACCGCGCCGTACGCCCGGCACCTCGAGCGGTGCGGCGGGGCCCAGGAGATCATGCTCGGGTACTCCGACTCCGCGAAGGACGGCGGCTTCATCGCGTCGCAGTGGGGGCTCTACGGCGCGCAGGAGCGGCTCGTCGCCCAGGCCGACGAGCAGGGCATCGCGGTGCGGTTCTTCCACGGCCGCGGCGGCTCGACGTCGCGCGGCGGCGGCCCGCACCACCGGGCGATCCTGTCGCAGCCGCCCGGCTCCGTCCGCGGTCGCATCGCGATCACCGAGCAGGGCGAGACGCTGTCGCAGCGCTACCCGCACCCCGAGCTGGCGGTCCGCTCGCTGGAGCAGACCGTCTCGGCGGTCGTGCTCGCCACGCTGACGCCGCCCGCCGAGCCCGAGCCGGAGTACCGGGTCGCGCTCGACGAGCTGACCACGGTCTCCCGCGAGACCTACCGCGCGCTGGTCTTCGACGACGAGCGCTTCCCCCGGCTGCTGCACCAGGCCGCGCCGCTGGCCGAGCTGTCGGAGATGAACATCGGCTCGCGGCCCGCCAAGCGGGGCGGCACCACCGGGGTCGACGGCCTGCGGGCGATCCCGTGGGTCTTCGCCTGGATGCAGAACCGGATCCTCCTGCCCGCCTGGTACGGCACGGGCACCGCGCTCGAACGGGGCGACCGGGAGATGCAGCGCGAGATGATCGAGCGCTGGCCGTTCTTCCGCACGATCGTCTCGATGCTCGAGATGTCGCTGTTCAAGAGCGACCTCGGGGTGGCGCAGCGCTACCTCGAGCTCGTCGACGAGGACGCCCGCGAGCTCTGGACCCCGATCCGCGAGGAGCACGAGCGGGTCCGTCGCGTCGTCCTGGAGATCCGCGGCATGCCGAACCTGCTGGACGCCTCGCCCGCCCTGCAGCGCCGCCTCGCGCACCGCAACCCGTGGATCGACCCGCTCTCGCACATCCAGGTCGCCCTCCTGCGCCGCTCCCGCGACGGCGACGAGGAGGCCCACGGCCCGCTCCTCTCGACGATCGGCGGCATCGCGGCGGGCATGCGCAACACGGGGTGAGGGCGACGGGCGGAGAGCGCGGAACGGTCGCACCCGTTCGCCGCGTTACCCGAACCGTGCACCCAGGCATCGCGATTCCGGAACACGGCACGACGACCGACCGCCACGGCACTGCCCCACCGCCGCGTTACCCGAAACGTGCACCCAGGCGTCGCGAATCCGGAACACGGCACGACGACACGGGACGACGATAGACCCCTCTCCCGTCCCGCCCGACGCCCGACGACGACCTGATCCCCGGGCCGCCGTGCGAGAGTGACGGCATGTCCATCACCGCCCTGCTCGAAGTGCAGCTCAAGCCCGACGCCGTCGACGACGGGATCGCCGCGCTCAACGCCATCCTCGTCGACACCCGCGCGTTCGCCGGCAACGAGGGCGTCATCGTCGTCCAGGACAAGGACGACCCGGCGCGCCTCGTGGCCGTCGAGACCTGGGAGTCGCTCGAGGCCGACGCGAAGTACCGCGAGTGGCGCGCCGGCGAGGGTGCCCCGGTCGCCCTCGTCCCGTTCCTGGCGGGCGCGCCGAAGCTGACGGTCGGCCGCCAGCTCGACGTCTAGGAGGCCCAGCCGGCGGGTCGACCGGCCCGTCGTTCGCCGCGGGCCGGTCAGCCCGTCGCGGTCAGGACGATGTCGGCGCGCCTGATCTGCCCCGGGTCCCCGGTCTGACAGCGGATCGTCACCGTGTGCGCCCCGGGGGCGGCCGCGACGCGGATCGCGACGGGCAGCGACGCGATCCCGTTGGCCGGAATGCTGGTCTGGGTCTCGCCGTTGCCCGTCGTCGTCCCGTCGAGCAGCGGGAAGCAGATGCCGGACGTGCCGGTCGTCGCAGAGAGCGTCGCGGCGGCCGAGACGGTGATCGCCGAGGCCGTCGGTGGGACGAGGATCTCCGCCGAGACCGCGACCCGCGAGGCCGCACCCGGCAGCGCCACGCCGCTGCCGTACCCGAGGGTGGCGCTCGTCGAGACGACCGGCCCGGCGACCCCCGTGTCGCCCTTCGCCCCGGTGTCGCCCTTCGGGCCGGTCGGACCCGGTGCACCCTGGGCGCCGGCAGCCCCCGCCGGCCCCGTAGCTCCCGCCGGCCCCCGCGCGCCCGTCGGGAGCTGGCCGGCCTTGAAGTCCTTCGCCAGGAGGGAGCGGTCCTTGACCTTCGCGGACGTGACCGCGTTGCTCCGCAGCTGCTTGGCGCCGACGGAGCGGGCCGGCAGCGTCGCCGCCGCGTACCCGGTGCCGCCGAGGGCGACGAAGAGGGCGACCACGCTGATCGCGGTGGCCGTCGAGGGTCGGCGGGGCCGACGTGATGATGGTGCACGCATGGCCGCAGCATGCCGACGGGCGCGCCCGATCGCAACGCGCTCGACGAACGCCCGACGCCGGCCTCTCGACCCACCCGGTCCGGTCGTCGCCCGGCGCCCCGCCCTCCCGGTCCGGCGGTCGACCCGGGGCCGGTCCCGGGCCGCCGACGCGCGGACGGCCCCTCCTGCGCCCCGAACCCCGGGCGACCCG
The DNA here is from genome assembly GCF_030655195.1 of Patulibacter sp. GTDB lineage: Bacteria > Actinomycetota > Thermoleophilia > Solirubrobacterales > Solirubrobacteraceae > Patulibacter. The sequence continues at coordinate 3,502 of NZ_JAURWA010000139.1, forward strand.
CGGACGGCCCCGCCCGCGGCGGCCGCGTCCCTCAGTCGACCCGGCGCTCGCCCGTCGGCGACTCCTCGGCCGCGCGGGCCGCGTCGTCCGCTTCGGACCAGCCGGTCGCCGCCGGTCGGGGCGCCAGGAGGTAGTGCGAGACGATCCACTCGTTGCCGCCCTGGTGGCCCCAGACCTCGTCCGTCGACAGGAGGAAGAGGCGCCAGGTGCCGAAGAGGCGGCGCGCACCGCGGCGGCCGTGGTCGGGCTCCAGCAGCGCGAGCGCCTCGTCGCGGTTGTCGTCCAGCCGGTGCAGCCACGCCTGGAGCGTGCGGGCGTAGTGGGTGCCCGAGACGGCCCACCGGTCGACGAGCGACATGTCGTCCTGAAAGCGCTCGAGCAGGTCGTGCGACGGCATGGTGCCCTCGGTGAAGAAGCGCTCCGAGGCCCACGTGTCGGTGAAGCGGTACGCCAGGCGGCGGTGCGAGAAGACGTGCACGAACAGCCGACCGTCCGGGCGCAGCCAGCCGGAGATGCGGCGCAGCAGCTCCTTCCAGTTGCGCAGGTGCTCGAACATCTCGACGGAGATCACGCGATCGAACGCGTCCTGGGGCAGCTCGAGGACGTTGACGTCCGTCGTCTGGACGTTCACGCGGTCGGCGACGCCGAGCTCGCGGGCCTTCGCCTCGATGTACTCGCGCTGGGCGTGCGAGTTGGAGACCGACGTGACGGTGCAGTTCGGGAACCGCTGGGCGACGTAGAGCGACACGGAGCCCCAGCCGCAGCCGAGGTCGAGCACGTCCATGCCGTCGCGCACGCCGGCACGGGTGACGGTCAGGTCGAGCATCGCCTCCTCGGCCTGGTCCAGCGTCGTGACGCCGTCGGACCACAGGCAGCCGCTGTACTTGCGACGCGACCCGAGGAACAGCCCGAGGAACGCGGCGGGCAGCTCGTAGTGCTGCTCGTTTGCCTTCTCGGGCAGCTCCGCGACGTTGCCGGTCGACATGCGCGCGACGATCTCGGCGAGCCGCCGGTCCTGGGCGGCGACCCCGTCCTTCTCCTCCCGGCGTAGCCGCTTGGCTGTGCCGAAGCGCGTGCCGACGCGCAGCAGCGGGTCGGGCAGCACCCCCTTCTCCAGGAGCAGGTCGAGTGCGGCGTACCGGCGGGCGGTCGTGCGGGTCATCGGTCGGGGGCCTCCATGAAGGATCAAACGGGAGCGGGCGGCGGGCGGATGCCGGTCCGGTCCGTCGGCACGTACCCCGCGGCGGCCCGGACCCCACGCCGGAGGACGGACGGGCGCACCGACCTGGGCGACCCGAGGCCCACGCCGGAGGACGGGGGAACGCCCCGGGCGGGTCGGGCGGGCCGGGCGGGCCGGCCCCGGGACCGCGCGCCGACGCGCCACCCCGACCATCCCCGGACGGCGCGGGGCTAGGCTGACGCCATGTCGACCCCGCCCTCGGTGCCGCTGAGCGTCTACCAGTTCGAGATCTACGGGAAGGGCCTGGGCGGCGAGCGGCCCGTCCTCCCGACGACCTACGAGGGCATGCGCGCCCGGGCCGAGACCCAGCTGACCGCCGAGACCTACGGGTACGTCGCGGGCGGTGCCGGCGAGGAGCGGACGATGGACGCCAACCGCGAGGCGTTCGACCGCGTCCGGCTGGTCCCGCGGATGCTCGGCGAGGTCGGTGTGCGCGACCTGTCGACGACGATCCTCGGCACGACGCTGAACGCGCCGATCCTGCTCGGGCCGGTCGGTGTCCTGTCGATCGTGCACCCCGAGGGCGAGCTGGCCGTGGCCCGTGCCGCGAACGCGACCGGCGTCACGCACGTCCTCAGCAACGCCGCGTCGACGACGATCGAGGACGTCGCCGCGGCCACGCCCGACGCCCCGCGCTGGTTCCAGCTCTATCCGCCGAACGACCCGGAGGTCCGGCGCAGCCTGGTCGCCCGGGCGGAGGCCGCCGGCAACGAGGCGATCGTCGTCACGCTCGACACGCTGACGATGCCGTGGCGCCCGCGCGACCTGCAGAACGCGTACCTGCCCTTCCTGCTCGGCGAGGGGATCGCGAACTACACCTCCGACCCGGCGTTCCGGGCGAAGCTGGAGAAGACGCCCGAGGAGGACCCGCAGGCCGCGATCGGCATGTGGGCGATGACCTTCCCGAACCCCGGCATGTCGTGGGACGACCTCGCGGCGCTGCGTTCCGAGACCTCGCTGCCGCTGCTGGTCAAGGGCATCCTCCATCCCGACGACGCGCGCCGCGCGGTCGAGCTCGGCGTCGACGGGATCGTCGTCTCCAACCACGGCGGCCGCCAGGTCGACGGCTCCGTCGGGGCGCTGGACCAGCTGCCTTCGATCGTCGCCGCGGTGCCCGAGAGCGTCCCGGTGCTGATCGACTCCGGCGTCCGGACGGGCTCCGACGTGCTGAAGGCGCTGGCGCTCGGTGCGAAGGCCGTCCTCGTCGCCCGCCCGTGGGTCTGGGGCCTGGCGCTCGAGGGGCAGGCCGGCGTCGAGCAGGTCGTCCGCTCCCTGCTCGCGGACTTCGACCTCTCCCTGGCGATGTGCGGCCTGTCGAGCGTCGCGGAGGTCGGCCCGGACGCGATCGTGCCGCGGCCGTAGCGCGGGCGACGGGCCGAAGGGCGGGCGACGTCGGGGGGGTGGTCGATCCGGTGCCGACCGGTGGCACGGGTTCGCCCGCACCCCTCGACCACCCGTACGGGTTGGTCGATCCGGTGCCGACCGGTGGCACGGGTTCGCCCGCACCCCTCGACCACCCGTAGGGGTTGGTCGATCCGGTGCCGACCGGTGGCACGGGTTCGCCCGCACCCCGCCCCGGTAGACGGCCCAACGGGTTCCTGGTCGGATCCGCCGCCCCACGGACGGAGAACCCGGCCCGCCACGCCCTACGGCCGGTTGCGCCCGTACTGGTCGTGCGCCGTGACCCACTCCTGCGCCGCGATCGCCGAGGCCAGTGAGATCTCGCCGCAGAGGACCGTCGCCGCCACGATCTCGGCGAACTTGTGGACCTTGTCCTTCCCGTAGCACCCGAGGAGCTCGAGGCTCTCGCGCTGCGTCGGCAGGCCGGTGCCGCCGCCGTAGGTCGCGACGATCAGCGACGGGATCGTGATCGAGTAGTAGTAGTCGCCGTTCTCGCGCAGCTCGGTGTAGACCAGTGCCGTGGAGGACTCGGCGACGTTGGCGGCGTCCTGGCCGCAGGCGATGAACATCGCCGTGATGCCGTTGGCGGAGTGCGAGCCGTTGTTGTTCGAGCCCGACATGAGGCCCGCGAACGTCGAGACCTGACGCGAGCGGTAGAGCTGCGCGGTCGTCGCGCGGGTCAGGCGCTGCACGAGGTCGTTCGGCAGGACCGCCTCGGCCACGACGCGCTTGCCGCGGGTCCGCAGCACGTTGATGTGCGACGCCTTCTTGTCCGTGGCGAAGTTCGACTCGAGCTGGTGGTGGCGGATCTCGGGGCGCTGCTCGAGGATCCAGCGGCACGCGGCCTCGGTCGCCTTGCCGGTCATGTTCTGGCCGGCGGCGTCGCCCGTCGTGTAGTCGAAGCGGCAGAACAGCGCGGGTCCGGCCTGGTACTGCTCGATCTCGATGAGCTTCCCGGACGTCGTCGTGGACTCGGCGATCCGGCGGATCTCGCTCTCGTTCTCGCGCACCCAGACGCCGAAGTCGCGGGCGCCGCGCGCGTCCTCGAACACGAACGCGGGGGCACGCTGCATGCGGTCGTCGGTGATCGTGGTCTTCACCCCGCCGGCCTCGTGCAGCAGCCGCATGCCGCGGCCGTAGCTGGCGACGAGCGTGCCCTCGGTGGTCGCCAGCGGCACGTAGAAGTCGCCACGGGCGTGCTCGCCGTTGACCCGCAGCGGCCCGACGACGCCCATCGGCACCTGCGCGACGCCGACGAACGACTCGACGTTGCCGGGCAACGCCGCCGCGTCCTGGGAGTGCGTCGTGACGTGCTCCACCGCGGAGTCCGTGCGGTCGCGGAGGAAGGCCAGCCGCGCGTCGATCGCGCCCTGGCCGTAGTCGTCGTCGCGGTCGCGGGGGACGGATGCGCGCTCGGTGCTCATGGGGCTCCTGGGTCCGGGTGGGCCGCCCGACGGGGCGACCTCGGCGGACGGTCGGGGCGGGTCCCGGCCGTCGGCAGCGCGATGCTACCGCCGGTCGCGACGCGCCGGGGTGGGACGCGGACGGAGCGCCGGGGCGGCGTGGGGGCTCGACGGTCCGTCCACGCGGGCCCGGTCCCGTTCGCCGCCCCCGGCCCGGGGGTATGCGGGCGACGACGCACCCCAACGCAAGAGGATCCGATGACGAGCACCGAGTACTGGTTCGCCGGGAGCACCGAGGAGTTCACCCCGCCGCAGCTCGTGGAGCAGGCGAAGGCGGCGGAGGCCGCGGGCTTCGACGCCCTCGGGGTCTCGGACCACTTCGCCCCGTGGTTCCCCGGCGGGCAGGGCTCGCAGGCGTGGGTCACGCTGGCCGCGATCGGGGCCGCGACGTCGCTGCCGCTCGCCACGGGCGTCACGCCGGTGATCCACCACTACCACCCGGGTGTGGTCGCGCAGGCCTTCGCCGCGCTGGCGAGCCTCTACCCCGGCCGGGTCACGCTCGGCGTCGGCTCGGGCGAGTCGGTCAACGAGTCGCCCCTGGGCCTCGACTGGCCCGGCGTCCCCGAGCAGCAGGCCCGGTTCGACGCCGGGCTCGAGGCCATCAACCGCCTGTGGGCCGGCGAGACCGTGACGATGGACGGCGGCTGGTTCGCGCTGAAGGAGGCGAAGCTCTGGACGCTGCCACCGAACCCGCCGCGGATGATCGTCTCGGCGTTCGGCCCGAAGGCCGCGCGGATCGCCGCCGAGCGCGGGCAGGGCCTCTGGACCCTCGGCGACCCCGAGCAGGCCCCGGCCGTGATCGACGCGTACAAGGCGGCCTGCTCGGACCTGGGCAAGGAGCCCGGGACGATCGTGCTGCAGAGCGGCATCTCGTGGGCGGCGACCCAGGAGGAGGTCCAGCGGGGCGCGCGCAAGTGGAAGCCGACGCAGCTGCCCGAGCTCTACACGGAGGACATCTCCGGCCAGGCCGACATGCAGCAGCTCGCCGACCGGCAGATGACCGACGAGGAGTTCGCCCACGAGGGCTTCATCGCCTCGGCGGACCTCGACGAGCACGTCGAGCGGATCCGCGAGATCGAGGCCATCGGGGCCGACGCGATCTGCCTGCAGCTGATCGGGAGCGCGGACCCGATGGGGACGATCGAGGCCTACGGCCGGACGGTGCTGCCGACCCTCTGCGGCTGAGTCCGGGTCGAGGCGCGGACGACCTCGCCGAAGCTGCCGGGCCGGCGCAGGCCGTCGGGCGCCCGGGTCGGGACGACGGTGCGGTGCCGGGCCGCGACCGCGGTGCGGTGCAGGCGCTCGGCGGGGTCCGGGGCCTCGGGCACGGCGATCTTGCCACCGCGGGTGTGGGCGGCCATCACGAGGACGCCCGCCGCGAGGATGACGTCCTTGAGGATGTACTGGCCGAGCAGGTTGGGCAGGCCGTGCGGGCCCGTGAACAGCTGGCCGGTCAACAGGACGAGCGGCGAGAGGATGCCGATCATCGTGCCCGCCAGCAGCCAGACCGCCTGGCGCAGGTAGCGGCCGGTCAGCAGGCACAGACCGACGGTGCACTCCATGACGGCGACGACCAGCAGGCCCGTCTGCGGCGGCACGAGGTGCAGGAACAGGATGCCGGTGGTCTGCTCGGCGATGTCCTGCGCCGGGCTGAGTCCCGGGAAGAACTTGAGGAAGCCGAAGAGGAAGAAGACGAACCCGAAGGCGGTCCGCAGCAGGGTGAATCCGTGGCGGACGGCGAAGTCGTGCAGACGGTCCTCGACCAGGAGGAAGCGCTCCGACGCGAAGGCGGAGACGGCGTGCATTGCGGGTCGCATCTGCGACCTCCAGAGGTGCCGGGGACGGGGGGATCGGGCGACGGGGGTGGCCGCCGCTCCTGGTCCTTGTAACGCGCAGTCCCTCGTATCGGATGCGACGTGCTCGCACGATGGCGCGTTCGCCTCCCCCGCCGTGCCGGGTCGACCGGGAGACGGTCGAGGTCCGGACGGCCGCGACCGTCGCCCGAGCGGCCGCGCTACCGCTCGGCGAAGCGGGCGACCTGCGGCAGGTCGGCCAGCGGCCCCGAGTGCCACGCGACCCCCTCCTCGAGCTGCACAGGGGCGCCCATCGGCTGGGAGAGCTGACGGCTGTTCTGGCCGGCGAGCGCGGCGACGAGCCCGGCACACTCCGCGGTGGCCTCGGCGATGGCGTCGAGGAGCGCCATGTCCGGGGTCCCGGAGCGGTCGCGGCCGACGTCCCACGCGAGGGACGCCAGGCGGCGGCTCTCGTAGGCCAGGCGCGCCTCGAGCGGATCGACGCCCTCGGGCAGCTCGTGGCCGTGCACGGCGGAGCGCATCCGGCCCAGCGCGTCGAGCTCGTAGGCCAGCCACGTCTCGTCGCCGATCCGCAGCAGGGTGCTGGGCAGCGGCACCCAGGCGGGGGCCAGCCCGTCGAGCGTGCGCATCCAGGCGTCGGCGCCGAGCAGGACCTCGGGGTCCACGCGGCGGACGTTGCCGCCGGGCCCGCGGCGGACGGGGAACGCCTCGGCCATCAGGAACCCGCGCTCCGCACCGGCGAACCGGACCTCGGTGGCCGTGGGCGACTCGCCGAGGATCGCGCCGATCGACTCCCAGCTGCCGCCGACGATGCGCTCGAGGACCACCGCGCGTTCGAGCAGCCGCAGCTCGGCGGCGTCGACGAGCGGGAACCGGTCGGCGAGGGTCCGGAGGAGGCCGTCGCGTGCGGCGGCCGTGCCGACCAGATCGGACATGCGGGGGATGCGGGAGGCCGCCGTGGCCGCGCTGAGGGCGGCGAGGTTCAGGGTGGTCCAGCGTGGGCGGTCGGCCATGAGGGTGCTCCAGGGATCCGCGTGAGACGGACCGTTCCACATCGCCGGTCGCGATGACCCGGTCATGGTGGTCCCGCGCCGTCGCAGGTCCGTGGCCGGGAGGTATCAGGACGGTTGCTGGACCCTCCGGTGCGCGGTGGCACACGAGGGCGCCGCATAACCGCCGAGGCGCGGGACGCCGTCCACGTTCCCGGGCGCCAGACCCCGTGGCGGCCCGGGCAGGTCGGCGGCGTGCCCCGCCGGTCAGACGGCGACGGAGGCGTCGTCCTTGCCGCCGCGGCCGCGCGAGCGCTTCGCCGGGGCGTCGTCGGCGACGGGGTCGGCGGCGCGGCGACCGCCGGAGCGCTTCGCCGGCGCGTCGTCCGCGCGCGGATCCGCGTCCGCCGCCCGCCTGCGCTCCCGCCGTGGCGGGTCCTCGGCCCCGTCGTCGGCGACGTCCGTGCTGCGACGGCGCCAGCGACGGCCACTGGGGTCCGTCTCGCCGCCGTCCCCGTCGCCGGGGCCCGGATCCGAGGAGCGCCGACCGCGGGCGGTGGGGTCCTCCGTGGCCGGGACGCGGCCGGTGTCGAAGTCGAAGTCATGCCCGGCCTCGGAGCACCAGAAGTCCGGGTGCCGGTCCAGCCAGTCGTGCGCGTCGCGCTTGCCCGCCTCGATCAGCAGGTCGAAGTGGAGGTCGTCGAAGAGCAGGAACGACAGGAGCTCGCCCCGGGCCGGGGTCCGCCCGCCGCCGAGGAGGCGCGAGAAGAGCGGCAGGTCGGGGCTGAGCAGCCCGCGCCAGCCGCGGTAGCGGCGGTCGAAGACCTCGTCGGCCAGCTCGCCCAGCTCGCCGCGCCGGCGCGGCGACACCAGCGCGTACTCGATCTTTCGGTACGCCGGCGCGCCCCGCGCGCTGCGGATCTTGCGCGACGCCCGCGCGGCGGGGCTCCGCGGCGCCGAGATCATCTCGTTCAGCGTGACCATCTGGTGCAGGTCGTCGTTGACCTGGTCGACCAGCAGGCCGTCGACGATGTTCGAGATGACGTCGGCGATGCGCGGCACCAGCGGCTTGACGCCGGGCTCGCGCGGCTCGCGGGAGCCCAGCGGCTCGAAGCCGATGACGATGACCTTGTCGGCCCCCAGCGCCAGCGCCGGGGCGATCGGCGTGTTCAGCCGCGTGGCGCCGTCGACGTAGTAGTCCGACTGCTCCTCCGGGTGGTCGACGCGGACGGGCGCGAACAGCAGCGGGATCGCCGCGGACGCCCGGACGTGCTGGGCGTCGAGCTCGTCGACCCGCACGTACTTCAGGTCGGCGCCGATCTTCGACGCCGGGGTCTCCGCCCGGCCCTGCACCCACGCGACCGGTCCGCTGCGCGCGAGCGACGTGGCGACGAGGCAGACCGCGTCGTAGGCGCCGTCCCGTCCGTTCTTCGCGAGGTCGTCCCAGTCGACGATCTTGTCGAGGGTCCGGCGCAGGGGCGTGGGGTCCATCAGGCCGGCCAGGCGGACGCCCGGGACCTCCAGCATGTCGCCGATCAACCGGAAGACCGTGCGCGGCAGGCCGGGCCCGACGACGCTGCGGATGATGTCCTTCTTGCTGATCGCGTGCCAGTGCTCGAGGCCCTGGCGGACCTGCTCGTCGGCCGGCAGATGGGCGACGGAGCCGAGGTAGGCGGCGTTGATCGCCCCGACGGAGGTGCCGCAGAAGATCGTCGGCCGCTCGCCGCGCCGCTCGAGCTCGGGCAGCAGCACCGAGAGCGCCCCGACCTCGTAGGCGCCCCGCGCGCCGCCGCCGGGCAGCACGAGCGCGATGCGCTTCTCGGGGACGTCCGCGGCGGGTGGGTCCGAGGGGCTCATCCTCGGTGAAGTATGGCGCGCGCCACGCCCGCGCCCGCCGGACCGGTCACACACGCGCGCCCGCGGGCGGCCCGGAACGACGAACGCCCGCCGGGTCGGCGGGCGTTCGTCTCGCGTCCGGCGCGCGGGGCGCCGGGTCCGGTGCGGAGCTAGAAGTCGAAGTCCCGCGGGGGCTTCTGCTCGAACCACAGGCGGTCGTGGTCCGGGGTCTCCTCGAGGAACTCCGGCGTCTGCGACAGCGGGTCGCTCGTGGTCTCGCCCTGGGTCGTGTCGCCGCCGACGCGCCGACGCGGCACGGCCGGGACGCCCTGGGTGGGCGTCCCCGCGACCGGGGGTGCGGGCGGTGCGGGCGGTGTCGGGGCCTGCGGCGCGGACG
>NZ_JAURWA010000142.1 GCF_030655195.1 Patulibacter sp.
CGGCGGCGGCCTGCTGGGCCCGGAGGTCGTCGTCCGGCGTCATCGCGTCGCGCCGGTCGGCCGCCGGGGTGACGTCGTCCCGCCCGTCGACGTCCGTGTCGCGGTCGTCGCGACGCCCGGACCCGGCGGCGACCCCGGCGGCGGTCGCCGCCGCGACGCCGGTGCCGTGCCCATGACCGTCGTCGTCCTGGGCGTCGTGCCCGTGGACGTCGGGGCCGTCCGGCCCGCGAAGGTCGTGGCCCCGGTCGTCCCGCCCGTGGACGTCGTCGCCCCGGTCGTCGTGCCCGAGGACGTCGCGGTCGTGGCGATCGTCGTGCGCGCCCCGGTCGTCGTGCCCCCGGAGATCGTCGTCCCGCCCGGCGTCGTCGGCGCGGTCGCGGGCGTGCTGCCCGTCGTCGGCACGTTCGCCGGGGCCGGCGGCGCCGGACCCGATGCCGTCGTCGATGCCGTAGTGCTCGTAGAGGCGGTGCTCGTCCTCGAGGGAGAGGTCGCCGTCGCGGTCGACGTGCGGGGCGTCGCCCACGAGCCTGCCGTCGACGGGGACCGCGATGCCGCCGTCGACCTCCCGCGCCCCGACCAGCGGGACGAAGTGGTGCTTGCGCCCGAAGAGCCCGGCGCTGACCGTCGCCCACGCGGGCTGGTCCGTCCGGGCGTCGAGGAACGCGTCCTCGATCGTGCCGATCTTCGTCCCGTCGCGGTCGTAGAGCTCGCGCCCGTGCCATCCGGCGACCTGTGCTTCGTCCATCTCGTCCGTCCTCTCGGTCCCGGAGGGGCCCGGGTCGCGGGGCTGCTACCCCTGCATCCCGCGCGCATCCGTGGGCGGACGGACGGGTCCCGGGGGGCCGCGGAGGCCCGCGCTCCGGGGGTGGGAGCCGGATCGGGCCAGGTCGCCGGGGAGCGGTGGGAGCCGGATCGGGCCAGATCGCCCAGGAGCGTCGAGCGGCGGGCGGGGCCGGGTCCGTGACGGTCGCCGGAGGGGCCGCTCAGGGTGCGTCGGGGTCCTCGGCGGCGTCCCGGCGCAGCCGCCGCAGGCCCTCGAAGACGTTGCGCCGGGCCGCCTCCTCCGACGTGCCCGCGACCCGGGCGACGTCGGCGTGGGAGAGGTCGGCGAGGTACCGCAGGCCGATCGCCTCGCGCTGCTTCGGCGGCAGGCCGGCGACCCGCGACCAGATCGTCCCGTCGCCGGGCTCCGGATCGTGCCAGGGGTCCGCGTGGTCCTCCGGCCGGCCGTGCGCGACCGGCTCGCGGCTCCGGCTGCGGGCGGCGTCGACGATCTTGCGCTGGGCGATCGAGAACAGCCAGCCCGCGACGGCCCCGGGATCGCGCAGCTCGTCGAGGTGCCGCAGCGCCGCGATCAGCGTCTCCTGGAACGCGTCCTCGCCCCGGTCGGGACCCAGCCGGGCGACGCAGAACCGCAGCAGCGCGGGCCCGTGGCGCTCCACGAGGACCTCGAAGGGGGGTGGTCCTCCCGCGGCGCGACGCACCCGGGACCGGGTGGCGGGGCCCGGCGGATCGGTCGGGCGGGGCTCGGGCGTGTCGGGATCGGTGGGCGTCACGGCACGGGTGGGACGCGGGCGCCGCGTCGAACGTGAGAATGGACGCGCGGCCCGTCGGCGCACCGATCCTACGAGGGTCCCCGCCCGCGTCCCGGCGCCGACCCACGATGCCCACCAGCCCGAGACCCCGCCCCCGCCGCGACGCCGCACCCGAGGAGGGGCCGCGGCCGACCGACGGCGACGCACCCGCGGATCCCGCGTCGCCGGTGGACCCCGACGGGTCTGCGCAGCCCGGGTCGCCCGCCGTCGGCGTGGTCGTCGGCGAGGACGGCCTGGCGCGGCCGTCCTGGGCGGCCACCGACCCGCTCATGCGCGAGTACTACGACACGGAGTGGGGGATGCCCGTGCGGGACGAGCGCGGCGTCTTCGAGCGCGTCAGCCTCGAGGCGTTCCAGGCCGGGCTCTCCTGGGCGACGATCCTGCGCAAGCGCCCGGCGTTCCGCGCCGCGTTCGCGGACTTCGATCCCGACGTGGTCGCGGCCTTCGGCGAGGACGACGTCGAGCGCCTGATGGCCGACGCCGGCATCGTTCGCAACCGGGGCAAGGTCCACGCGACGATCGGCAACGCCCGGGCCACGATCGACCTGCGCGCCGAGGGCGGTCTGCCCGCGCTGATCTGGTCGTTCCGGCCCGAGGCCACGCCGGAGCCCCGCACCATCGCCGAGGTCCCGACCGCGACCGACGAGTCCGCGGCCCTGGCGAAGGAGCTGCGCCGACGCGGGTTCAAGTTCGTCGGGCCGACCTCGATGTACGCGCTCATGGAGGCGATCGGGATCGTCGACACCCACCTCCTGGGGAGCCACCGGCGCGGGACCTCCGGGGTCTGGGCCGCGGCCCCGTCGGATCCTTCGGCCGACGCCGGCCGGTAGGGCGCCTCCGCGAGGTCCCACCCGGCCGGCCGGGCGCTTCCGCGACGTCCCACCGCAGGCGTCCGTCCCCCGTCCCCGATCGCACGTCTCGCCGCGGCGGCTGGTCGCGCCGGGGTCGCCCGTCCCGGGCGCAGCCGCCGGTCGACCCCATCGTCCTCGACGGGATCCCGCCCACGGCCTAGGCTGCGCGGACGTCCCTCGTCCCCGCCGGGAGTCCTCCACGATGTCGTTCCTGCGGATCTTCCGCCTGCCCCGCCCAGACCTCGCCGAGCTCCGGCGCGTCGTCGACGACCTGCCCGTGCACGTGCGCATCGCGATGCTCGAGGGCGTCCGGCACGAGCGCCTGATCGCGGGTGCCTACACCGACGACGGCGACGGCGTCTGTCCGATGCTGGCGGCGCACCGCCACGGCGCGCGGTGGTCGCACCCCGACTTCGCCCGCACGTGGGACGAGTTCGCCGAGGCCCCGATCGAGGGCTTCCGTGCTGCGAAGCCCCGGCACGTCGAGGCGCTCGAGGGCGCGCTGCGGGCCTCGATCGAGACCGAGTTGCGCACGCCGGAGCCCGAGCCGCAGGTCGAGGTGGCGGAGCGTCCCGAGACCTCCCGGAGCATCCCGACGCCGGCAGGGGACGCCGACGAGGTGGCTCCCCGCCGGACCGCCGGCGCGGTCGCCCACCGCTGAGCCGCCCCGCCCGGGCGCGGGCGACGCGGGCGGCATCGGGGTGCCGCCCGTCGTCCCAGGTCGTTCACCGGATCGGGGTCGACCGGCCGCCCCGTCCGGCGAGCGTCGGGCGTCCCGGTCCGGCACCTCGTACGAGCGGGTCGGCGAGTACGACCTGCCGCCCCTGACGGCCATCCGGGTGCGCTGAGGCGGCGAGCCCCTCACCGCGTCCCGAGCCAGCGCACCACCTCGAGCGCCACACCGACCTGGACCGTCCGCCCCGTCAGCGGGGCGGGCATCAGGTCCTCGGCGCGGCCCAGGCGGTTGAGGATCGTGTTGCGGTGGGTGAAGAGCTGCTCCGCGGTGCGGCTGGCGCTGAAGCCCTCACGGACGTAGGTGCGGACGGTCTCGCGCAGGTCCGACGGGGCGTCGGCGAGGTCGCCGAGGGTGCGCTCGGCGAACTCGCGGGCGCGCTCCTCGTCCTGCGTGGCCAGCGCGACGACCTGGACCTCGGCGTAGGACGCCAGACGGACGTGGTCGGGCGTGCGGTGCAGCAGGCGCTGGGTCGTGAGCGCGTCGAGGTGGCTGCGCCGGAAGCCGGCCAGTCCGTGGTCCGTCGTGCCCAGCGCGATCCGGGTGCCCGGCAGGTCCTCCATCGCGGCCCGGACGCGCTCGAGGTCGGGGCCCGCCGCGCCCGGGATCCAGACCCAGAGCGACGAGGCGCTCGCCGTGACGGAGAACGGGGCTCGCGCCCCGGCCGCCTGCGCCAGCGCCTCCGCCGCGCGGCCGAGGACGCCCTGGTCGGGGTCGGCGCTGTCGCTGAACACGACCGCCGCGGTGTGGTCCCGGTCCAGCGCGTACTGCAGCCGCGTCGACGCTCGTGCCTGCGCGATCGGTGCGCCCTCGAGGATCAGCGTCACGACCTCGAGGCGCTCCGCGTGCGTGCCGCGCGTCAGGCGCTCGCGCTCGCGCAGCACCTGGGCGGTGATCCCGGCGATCGTCGCGTCGACGAACGAGAAGATCGACCGGGCGGTGATGTCCAGCAGCTCGCTCAGCTCGTCGGGATCGGTGCTCAGGCGGAACGCGAGGGCCATCCACAGCCGCCAGGCCGCGTTCTGGCCCGTCCGGTACGCGTCGAGCGTCACGGCGTCGATGCCCCGCCGGACCATGTCCCGGGCGACGTTGACGACCTCGGGCCCCAGGTTCGGCGCGACCGGCGCGCCCGGGTCCCGCACGTTGGCCTCGGCCCAGTGCAGGAGGTTGGCCCGGTTGGCCCGCCGGATCGCCTCGACGATGGACGGGTCCGCCAGGACGGCGGGGTCGGTGTCGGCGAGGGTCACCGCGTCGACCTCGACGGCGACGTCCTCGGGGGTGGCGAGCATCAGCGCGCAGCCCTCGCGGATCAGCTCCGCGATCCGGGGGCTGGGGGCGGGCCAGGACGAGGTCGGCGTCGACACGGCACCAGCTTACGCCTCGAGGTTGGGCGTCGTGCACATCCGAACGTCCGATCGTGGGCATCTGCCTCGGGTAATCGGGGCCCATGAGGGTCATGCTGCAAGAACGCCCATGAGCTCCCCGACCGCCGCACCCACCAGCCCCGCCACCGAGACGTCCCACGTCGACGTCCTGATCGTCGGCGCCGGCCTGTCCGGCATCGGTGCGGCGCGCCACCTGCAGAAGGGCCACCCCGAGCGGAGCTTCGCGCTGCTCGAGGGCCGCGCGGCCAGCGGCGGCACCTGGGACCTCTTCCGCTACCCGGGCATCCGCTCGGACTCCGACCTCTCGACGTTCGCCTACGACTTCAAGCCGTGGACGGGCGCGAAGGCGATCGCCGACGGCGAGGACATCCTCGCCTACATCCGCGAGGCCGCCTCCGAGACCGGCGTGGACCGGCACATCCGCTACGACCACCGCGTGACCTCGGCGTCGTTCTCGACCGCCGACGCGCTGTGGACCGTCCGCGCGCAGCACGCCGGCCGGGAGATCGAGCTCACCGCCTCGTGGCTCTTCTGCGCCTCGGGCTACTACCGCTACGACGAGGGCTTCTCGCCGACGTTCCCGGGCGCCGAGGACTTCGCGGGCGAGATCATCCACCCGCAGCTCTGGCCCGAGGACTTCGAGGCCGACGGCAAGGAGATCGTCGTCGTCGGCTCCGGTGCCACCGCCGTCACGCTCGTCCCCGCGCTCGCGAAGCAGGGTGCGCACGTGACGATGCTGCAGCGCTCGCCCTCCTACGTCCTGCCGCTGCCGTCGACCGACCCGATCGGCGACCGCTTCCGCAAGTGGTTCGGCGACAGCCGCGGCCACCGCCTGACGCGCCAGAAGAACATCGAGCAGCAGCGCCTGCTGTACGCCTTCTGCCAGAAGTTCCCGGGCCAGGCCCGCAAGTGGATCCGCGGGATCAACAAGAAGTTCCTCCCCGACCACATCGACGTCGACGTCCACTTCAACCCGAAGTACGACCCGTGGGACCAGCGCCTCTGCGCCGTCCCGCACGGCGACCTCTTCCGCGCGTTCCAGAAGAAGAGCGCCGACATCGTCACCGACGGCATCGAGCGCTTCACGAAGGACGGGATCCTGACCGCGTCGGGCAAGGAGATCCCCGCGGACGTCATCATCACCGCGACCGGCCTGAACATGCTGCTCTTCGGCGGCCTGCAGCTCGACGTCGACGGGACGCCCGTCCAGATCCCCGAGACCCTGGCCTACAAGGGCTTCATGGGCTCCGGCGTGCCGAACTTCTCGTTCGCCATCGGCTACACGAACTCGTCGTGGACGCTCAAGATCGACCTCGTCTGCAAGTACTTGAACCGCGTCCTGACGCAGATGGACGAGGGCGGCTACGCGATCGCCGTGCCGGTCAACGACGACGCGGACGTCGAGACCCGGCCGCTGATGGACTTCAAGGCCGGCTACGTCCTGCGGGCGCTCGACAAGATGCCCAAGCAGGGCCCGTCGGCCCCCTGGCACCTGGCGATGAGCTACCGCGAGGACGAGAAGCACCTGCGCAAGGGCAAGGTCGACGACGGCGTGCTGCGGTTCGTCCGCAAGGGCGCCGCGCTGCCGACGTCGTACCCGGCGCCCCCGATCGCGAAGATCACCGAGGACGCACCGGCCCCGACCGACGCCGGCGCCGAGGCGGTGGCCGCATGAGCAAGGTCGACGGCAAGGTCGCCGCCATCACCGGTGCCGGCTCCGGCATCGGACGCGCCATCGCGCTCCTGCTCGCCTCGAAGGGCGTGCGCCTGGCGATCTCCGACGTCAACGCGGCGGGCCTCGAGGAGACCTCCGCGCTGGCGAAGGCCGCCGGCTCGCCCGACGTCCTGATCACGACGCTGAACGTCGCCGACCGCGAGGCGTTCTTCGCCTGGGCGGCCGAGGTCGTCGCCCACTTCGGCAGGGTCAATCAGATCTACAACAACGCGGGCGTCGCGCACTCGCGCCCGGTGCTGGAGTCGGAGTGGGAGGACTACGAGCGGGTCCTCTCGATCAACCTCTTCGGCGTCATCCACGGCACGCAGGCGTTCCTGCCGCACCTGATCGCCTCCGGCGACGGCCACGTCGTCAACGTCTCGTCGCTCAACGGGATCATGGCCCAGCCCGAGATGAGCCACTACTGCGCGTCGAAGTACGCGGTGCGCGGGTTCACCGAGTGCCTGCGCATGGAGATGGAGGAGGCCCGCCACCCCGTCGGCGTCACCTCGATCCACCCCGGCGGCATCAAGACGAACATCAGCTCCGCCGCGCTGCAGCACGCCAAGGACAGCGGCGCGGAGATCACGGCCAAGCACGAGGCCCGCGACAAGCTCTACCGCGAGAAGCTCCTGAAGATGGAGCCGGCGGAGGCCGCGCAGATCATCGTCAAGGGCGTCGAGGCGAACAAGGTGCGCGTCCTCGTCGGCAACGACGCGAAGGCGATGGACGCCGTCGTCCGCGCGATCCCGTCGAGCTACGGCAAGGTGCTGATCGCCGCGACCAAGCGGATGATGAAGGGCTGAGGGACGACCTCAGGGACGCGGCGTCAGCGCCTCGCGGGTGCTGATCGTCGCGTCGGTGACGTCGCGCAGGAACGCCGCGACGACCTCGAGCTGCTCCGGCGTGTACCGCTCGATCGCGCGCCCGAACGCCGCGCCGAGCGGCCCGAAGAACTCACCCGCCAGTGCGCTGGCGGCCGGCTGCATCTCGATGACGGAACGCCGCCGGTCGTCCGGGTCCGGGCGCCGCGCGACGTGCCCCGCCCGCTCCAGGCGGTCCAGCAGCGCCGTCGTCGCCGGGCGGCTCAGGTGCAGGGTCGACGCCAGCGCGGCGGGGCCCAGCGGCGTCCCCGACGCGGCGCCGTGGGCGATCGCGGCGAGCGCCGAGACGTCCGTCTGGTGCAGTCCGTGGGTCTCGCCGAAGACCGCCGCGAAGCGGATCGCCTCCTCGGACTGCCGGCGGAGGAGGTACAGCAGCGCGGTCCGGTCGATCGGTTCTGCGGGGTCCGGCACGGACGAAGTGTCCCGCACCGGACGAGTCCCCTGTGGTTCGTCCATGGAATCATTCCATGGTAGAACTCAACGATGGCCCCGTCCAGCCCCGCAGCGCCGCCCGACCCCGACGCCTCCCGCTCCGACGGGCCGCGACCCGACGCCCCGGCAGGCCGCCTCGCGCCGCTCCTGGCGCTCCTCACCGGTCGCCGGTCCAAGCTCGTCCCGCTCGCGATCGGGATCCTCGTCTCGGCCCTGCTGCTCGGCCTCGGCGGCTCCGCGGCCACCTCCGACGACCTCACGTCGTCCCTCCCGTCCGGTGCGGAGTCGACCGAGGTCGTGCGGCTGCAGGCGCGGCTGCCGCAGTCGCGGGAGCAGCCGGCGATCGTCGTCTACAGCCGTCAGGGCGGCGCCCTGACCGACGCCGACCGTCGCCGGATCGAGCGGGACCGCACGGCCCTGCAGGACCTCGCGACGGGTGAGGTCGCCCGCGCGGTCTACGCCCCGGGTGCCGGGGCCGCCATCCTCAGCGTGCCGCTGCGGTCGGTGCCCAGCGGCGGTGGCGGGGCCGGGGCCGACGAGCAGGCGCGCTCCGTCGAGCGGATCCGCGCCGAGGTCGGGAAGGACCTGCCGGGCGACCTGCGGGCACAGGTCACCGGCCCCGCCGGGTTCCAGGTCGACCTGTCGAAGGTCTTCGACGGCGCCGACGGTCTGCTGCTCGGGGTGACCGCCCTCGTCGTCGCCCTGCTGCTGCTGATCACCTACCGCAGCCCGTGGCTGTGGCTCGTGCCGCTGACGGTGATCGGCCTGGGGGACCGGGTCGTCTCGTCGCTCGTGGCGATCCTCAGCCGCGAGGCGGGCCTGGTCGCCGACGGCGCCACGACGGGGATCGTCTCGGTCCTCGTCTTCGGCGCCGGGACGAACTACGCCCTGCTGCTCGTCGCGCGCTACCGCGAGGAGCTGCGCCGGCACGAGGAGCGCCACGCGGCGATGCGCCACGCGCTGCGCCACGCCGCCCCCGCGATCCTGGCGAGCTCGGGGACCGTCGCCCTCAGCCTCGCCACGCTGGCCTTCGCGGGGCTGCCGTTCGACCGCAACATCGGCCTGGCCGGCGCCGTGGGCGTCGCGACCGCGGTCGTCTTCGTCCTGGGCCTGCTGCCCCCGGCGCTGCTGCTCTTCGGCCGGCGGCTGTTCTGGCCGCTGGTGCCGCGCTTCGGCGACCCCGATCCCGCGCGGACGGGCCTGTGGTCGCGGGTCGGCGTCGCGGTGACGGGTCGCCCCCTGCCGGTGGTCCTGGGCACCCTCGGGCTGCTCGTCGTGCTCGCGCTGGGCAGCCTGGGGGCGGACGTCGGGCTCTCGCAGTCCGAGCAGCTCCGCGACCGCCCGGAGTCGGTGCTCGGGCAGGAGACGATCGCGCGCACGTTCGGTGCGGGCGCCGCGGAGCCGACCGCGATCGTCGCCCGGGCCGGGGCCGCACGGGAGGTCGCACGCGTCGCGCGCGCCACCCCGGGCGTGGCCGACGCGACCGCCGGCCGGCGCGGCGACGGC
>NZ_JAURWA010000149.1 GCF_030655195.1 Patulibacter sp.
CGGCGGCGCGGCCGACAACGGCACGGCCGGCGATGGTGCGGTGCAGAGCGGCGTGGCGCCCGGCCGGTCGGGCGCGCTGCCGAGCCTGCCGACGGTCCCGCCCGGCATCGCCGGCAAGGGCTTCGCGCCGAAGTCCCTCGAGGCCGCGCTGTGGGCCGTGTGGTCGACCCGGACGTTCGAGGACGCCGTCCTCGCCGCGGTCAACCTGGGCGACGACGCCGACACCACCGGCGCGATCGCGGGGCAACTGGCCGGTGCGCTCTACGGCGCAGAGGCGATCCCCGCGCACTGGCGCGAGCGGGTCCTGTGGGGCGACGAGATCGCGGGCCTCGCCGACGGTCTGCGCGACCTGTCGGACGAGCTCGCCGTCGAGCACCGGAAGCTGCCGCAGCCGCACGGCGCCCCCGATGTCGACCCGCAGCTGCCCAACGACGCGTTCTGGTTCCTCGAGGACGCCGTGCTGGCCGGGCCCTATCCCGGCAAGCCGACGAAGGACGCCGCGACGGAGAGCCTCGAGGCGCTGCTCGACCTGGGCGTGACGTGCTTCGTCGACCTGACCGAGGAGGGTGAGGGCCCCGGCCCGCGCGGCCTGCACCCGTACGAGGCGCTGCTCCGTCGGAGGGCCGAGGCCCGTGGGATCGACGCGTGGCACGTGCGCCTGCCGATCCGCGACGTCTCCGTGCCCGAGCCGTGGCGGATGCGCGCAATCCTCGACGTGATCGACGGGGCGCTCGCCGTCGGCACGAAGGTCTACGTCCACTGCTGGGGCGGGGTCGGACGCACCGGCACCGTGCTGGCGTGCCTGCGGGTGGACCACGGCTGGCCGGCGGACGACGCGTTGGAGCGGGTGGCGCACGCCCGCCGCCACACGGCGCGGGCGAAGCAGGGGCGCGTCGCCCCGGAGACCGACCAGCAGGTCGCGTTCGTCCGGGCGTGGCGACCGCCGTACGCGCCGCGGGCGATCCGGGTCGACGACGTCGAGACGAACCAGATCCCGAGCGACGCCCTCCGCATCACGGACGTCCCGGCCCCGTGGGACCCGTACGACGCGGTCGCCCGCTTCGCGTCGACCCTGAACGGCTACGAGGTCCTCGGTGCGCCGGACGCCGGCGAACCGGACGACCCGGAGAACGACCGCACCGTCTCGCGGACGGCGAAGAAGGCCCACCCCGTCGAGGCCGCCTGGACGAAGACGGGCGAGCTGCCCGACGACCTGGACCTGCTGCGGGGCACGCTCTTCTTCGGCTTCCGCGCGGACCGCTTCGGCTGGGGCGACGACGTCGCGATGAGCGCTCCGGACGACGACGGCGTCACCCACGTCGTGAACGCGCGGAACTTCGAGTCGAGCCCGACGGCGAGGTTCCGGCGGGCGCTGGTGGCGAAGATCGCGGAGGTCGTACAGGCGCGGGACGCGGCGGCGGGCGGCTGACGTCGGCGGTGATCGGTCGGCGGGCGGCTGCGCCGGCGAGGGGCGCCGGCGACACGAGGGGCGCCGGCGACACGATGGGCGCCGGCGGGCCGATAGGCGCCCGGCAAGGCTCCGGGCGTCGGCGAGGAGACGTGGGCTGGTAGGGCGCCGCGCGCGGGCGGGCGACGTGCGCCGGCAGGCCGCCGCGCGGGCAGACGCCCGACCGTCCCGACTGGCGTTCGCGGGTCAGTCGAGCAGCTCGGCGACCCGCAGCTCGAAGCCGGGCAGCAGCCCGCTGGTCAGCATCCCGCCGGCGTCGATCCGCCGCTCGCCGTCGGGCCGCACGATCCGGACGCCGAGCGGCTCGGGCGTCACGAGCCAGACCTCCTGCGAGCCGGCGGCCAGGTAGCGCGCGAGCTTCGTCCCGGCGTCGTAGCGCTCGGTCGACGGCGAGGCGACCTCGATCACCAGGTCGCCGGCCGGCCAGGGTCGCCGCTGCAGGTCGGGCAGCTCGCGTCCGGCCGCCAACCACTGCAGGTCCGGCCCGACGATCGCGTCCGGGCCGACCTCGGTGTCGATCGACAGGAGCACGCGCCCGCGACCCTCGACCGCCCGGCACCACCGTCGGAGCTCGGCGTAGACGGTCCCCACCACCACCTGGTGCAGCGGCAGCGGGTCGTTCATCGTGACGAGCTCACCGTCGACCAGCTCGAACCGGAACCCGGGCGAGGACTCCGGCAGCCGCAGGAACTCCTCGCGCGTGAATCGGGCGACAGGCGGGGCGGTCACGGTACGGCGCATCGTAGGAGTGCTCCTCGGCGGTGTCCATCGGCCGGCGCAGCGTCGCGCTGGACGCCGTGCCGGATCAAGGGGCGATCCGTGCCAGATCGGGGCGTCGTCCGCGCCGGATCCGAGCCGTGCGAGGTGCACGGACCGCGGCGACCCGGACGAGCCGGCTTCCCCTACTCCCCGTGCTTCTTCGCGTACGTGGTGATCGTCGTCGACGTGTCCACGCACTCGCCGGCCTTCGGGCTCTGCCGCGTGACGACCCAGTTGCGGTCGAGGAGCTGGGCGCGGTCCTGGCCGGTGGCGTCCTCCTGGTCCATGAAGTAGAAGCCGGCCGCCTGCAGCGTGTCCTGCGAGAGCTGCAGGTCACGCAGTCCGACGACGTTCGGGACCTCCTCGCAGTCCGACCCCGATGCCGACGCCTCGGACCGGTCCTTCGACCCCGACGAGCTCCCCTCGTCGTCGGAGACCTCCGAGGACGCCGACCCGCTGTCGTCCGGGACGCTCTCCGTCGTCACGTCGGCCGCCTCGGTCGTCGTGGCGTCGGCCTGGACGGTCACGCGCTCGACGACGGTCGTGGCCGAGGCGGACTCCCCGTCGGTGCCGCAGCCGGTCGCGGCGACGGACCCGAGGGCCAGGACGAGGAGGGTGAACGGGAGGGCTGGTGTGCGCATGAGGAGGGACCTCGGGTAGGGAAGTACGGTGCTGGATCGGCCACCGGCGGGTGACCGTGCGGTGGGGTCGTGGTCTCGGCCCGGGACCTGACGGACGCGGCTCGCGAGGCCGCTCATCCCGTGCGCTCGAACGTCGAGCAACGGGCCACCTTGATCTGGTAGGTGTCGGGCGTGATCTGCACGACCACCGGCCCGTCGGTGTTGTCGTTGGCGATGATGTTGTCGAGGGTCTCGGCGCCCGACCCGCGGCCCGTCTCCCAGTAGCACCCGGGCGACGCCGCGGCGCGGTAGGTGCCGGGCAGGATGTCCTCGTTCACGACGAACGTGCCGTCGCCCTCGAAGCTGCTCATGGCGACCTGATCGGACGTCGTCGAGATCTGCGCCTTCAGCTCGCGCAGCTCGGACCGCGACCGCCGCTCGCGCCGTGCCGCGGACGAGGCGTCGGCCCGCGCGTCGGTCGCCCTTGACCGCAGATCGCGCAGCTTCGCCCGGGCGTCCTTGCGCTGCTGCAGCGTCGGGTCGGCGGTGACGGTGCGGGTGACCGTCGTCGCGACCGTGGTGGGCTCCGTCGCCCCCTCGTCTGGGTTCGTCTGGCCGATCGCGGTGCCGGCGATCAGCGCCACGAACACGGATCCGCCGATGGCGGCCTTCGTCTTGATGTCCATGGCACCGGAGTCGCGGGGCGGCGGGACGATCTGACGCGCGCCGGTGGCGCTGGACCTACGGTCGAGCCGACCGGTGTCCGCCCGTGGCCGCCCGCCCGTCCGGCTCACGGGACCGCCGGCCGCCCCTCGACCGGAGCCGTCCGGTCGAGTGACCGATGGCCGCCCGACACAGCCCCGTTCGGTCCCCTGGCCCACGGCCAACCGGCTCGCGCGCCCGTTCGGTCCCACGCGGCCGACGGCCACCCACCGCCCCGCGATCGTCAGGACGACGCCCGGCCCGGCGACCTCCTCCGTGCCGACACCACCGAGACCGGAGCCACCCGTGACCGCACAGCCCGCCCGCCCGACCTACTGGGACTACGACGAGACCGCAGCCGTGCGGTGCGGCCGCTGCGGCTGGTCCGGCGTGACGACCGGCGAGAGCACCGACACGTTCCTCGACGTCCGCTGCCCCGAGTGCGACGGCCCGATCGCGAAGATCCCGTGGCCGACCCGCGAGGACACCCACGCCGCCGCAGCGGCCGGCGACGCGCGAGCGCAGAAGGAGCTGGGCCGGGTCGACGAGATCGAGGCACGCCAGGCCGCCGCCGAGCGCATCGCACTCCGCGACGCCGCCCAGCTGCCCACGATCGACGACGACCGGATCGAGATCGCCTGGGACATGGTCGACGACGCCGGCGAGCACTGGACCGTCCTCCGGCACGGCGAGCGCGAGCTGTTCCGCGAGCTCGCCTACTGGGAGGGAATCGACCGGTTCCTCGAGGTCGCCGCGATCCTGCGCGGCGCCTACGGCCCGCGCCTGCGGGCCATCGTCCCGACCCGCGGCAGCGAGATGTACCTGTACGGGGACGTGCTGGGCGCACCGTCGAGCGTCGAGCGCCTGAACGAGGAGCTGGGGCGCGGCGCAGGCTGAGGTCCAGGCCAGCGGCGCCGCCCGCTTCAGCCCCGTCCGACCCCGTGCGGGTCGGGCCACGAGACCATCCAGACCCACAGCACGCCCAGCAGGCACACGCCCTCGAGCACCTCGCCGCCGACCATGGTGGCGACGGCGCTGAGCCCGAGCAGCGTGCGCGGGACGGTGATGCGGTCGCCGAGCGCCACGTCAGACCGAGCTGCAGCCGTTCCCGGCGCTCAGGACCACACGGCGCGCTCGACCAGGGCGTCGTCCCGGCGCATCGTGTACCCGGCTGCCTCCATCGCAGCGACGACCTCGTCCGTGCGGGCCGGCTCGAGCCCGAGGTGCTCGCCGCTGAGGCGCGTGGAGACCTCTTCCCCGAGGGCCTGCGCCTCGGCGGGGACCCAGTCGAGCATCGCCTGGATCGGCGCCTCGGGCCAGTCGCCGTCGTCCCACCCGGGCACCGGCTCGTCGGCGAGCGTCGCGTCGTCGGCGGGCTGCTCGTCCTCGCCGTAGGCCTCCGCGATCTGCGCGCGGCGCTCGTCCGAGAGCCGCGACAGGAGCTCGCCCCACGTCATCGACTCCTGCACCGCCCGGCGCACGGTGGCGAGCTCCTCGGCGCGGTCGCGCGGGACGAGCACGAGCGCGCCGCCCAGGTCGCCGTAGACGATGTCGGTGGAGGTCTGCTGCGGATCGGTCATCGATGGTCCTTCGGGTGGTGGGTCCGTACCCCTGCGGGCGTGGGTGCCGGCGGGTGGAGGTCTGGTCGTCGGTCGGGGCGTGGGTGCCGGATCTGACGACCTAGACGCCTACGACCCGCGACCCGCGGCCGCCCGCGGCCGCGGCCTGGACGGCGGCTCGTACGGCTCCACGACGTCGACGGGCTCGCGCACCGCGGCGCGCAGCTCGCGCTCGACGCGTCGCTCGAAGGCCTCCCAGTCCGTCTCGGTCGGCGGCTCGGACAGCGGCCGCTCGATCCAGTCGGTGAACGAGGTCACGCGCCGGGCGTCGATCGCCTCCACCCGGTCGACGTAGGACCGCCAGGCGCCGATCGCGCCGATGACACCCCAGAAGAGCACGACGCCGAGGTCGCTCATCGGCGGGCGTCCTCGGCGACGCCGATGGTCGTCGGGCGGCCGGCGCCAGGGGCCGTCGGTCGACCGGTGAGGTGGTTGACGTCGCCCATGGGCGAGAGGTCGGACGGACCGAGGCCGCTCTGACACACGGCGCACCGGACGGGCCCTGCTGGGATGGGCTCGCAAACCGGCCGGCCCGCCGGGCCCACAGCCCTCTCGACCACCACCTCCGCACCGCCACGTCAGATCCGGACCCCGCTGTCCGACGTTCCCTGCCGCCCGCCGTCGTCGTCCCGAGGAGTCTCCCCCGTGCCCCACCCCACCGATCTGCCCCGACTGTTCGTGTCCCACGACCGCGCCCTGCACCGGCTGGTCGCCGTGGAGTTCGGGCGGACCTCCGAGGACCAGCCGCCCGAGGACCGGATCGAGCTGCACGACTCCGGGCTTACGTTCCTCCTCGACGGGCCCGGCGGCCGGACGGTCGGCTTCGTGGTCGAGGCGTTCGACACGTTCGACCCCGACGCCCCGGACGTCGCGGCGATCTGGGGCGGTCCGCGCCTCGACGCCCCGTCGCTGGGCCTGACCGCGGCGACCGTCGGCGAGATCGTCGTCGCGGCCCGTCGGCGCCTCGGCGGTCGGCACTCGGTCGACCGCACCCTCGCCGCCATGGCGACGGCCTGCGACGGACCCGAGGCCGTGGCCCGCTGGACCCACTGCCTCGACGCCGGCGACATGACCGCACACCTCGAGGTCGGCCGCATCCTCCTGAACCTCGACCGCCCCGCCGAGGCCTACGCCCACCTGCGCCACTACGCCTCGATCGCCCCGAACGGCGCCTGGTCGTGGAACCTCCTGGGCCGCGCCGCCGAGGCGATCGGCCAGACCGAGGAGGCCCGCCACGCCTACGGCCGGGCGATCGACCTGGCACCGCCGGCGGGGGACGCCGGGCGGCGGGACGCGGCGGAGCGGTTGGCAAGGTTGGAGGAGCAGGCGGGCCGGGGGCGCTGACGCCCGACGTGGGAAGGGGCGCGACCACCCACGGACACACCGACACCCGGTCTCAGCAGCCCCGACCCCGCCGCTGCTCGTCCTCGTCCAAGGGCGGCCGGACGATCGCGCCGTAGATCGCGATGTCCTCCTCGTCGCGGCGCAGCTGCTCGCGGTCCGGGACGTGCGGCGGGTCCGCACGCGCGGTCATCACCACCACGAAGATGGCGAGGATGAGGACGACGGCGGTCACGTTCTCGGCCTACCAGTAGTCGTCCGGGTCCGGAGCCCGCGTGTCGGGGTCGAAACCGGACGCCCGCACCTCGTCCGCCGTGATGCGCAGGCCGGCGGCTTCAGGGAAGACCGCCGACAGCAGCTCGAAGGCCGTGGACCGGAGCTCCGCCCGCAGCGCGTGAACCCGATCCCTGATCGGCTCGCCGAAACGCGCGTTCGCGGCGATGACAGCGAGCGGCGCCTCCAGGTAGCTCGAGAACGGGCTGTAGATCGACCGCCCGCGCTCCTCGACCTGAAGTGCGAGACGATGAAGCCACTCAGGCCAGTCCTCGGCCCGGGACTCGAGATCGCCGCCGCCGAAACGCGTGAACGTCTCGACGGCCCACTCCGGGACCGGCGGGGCGTCGATCGGCACCTCCCCCAGGTCGACCCCGAACGCCTTCGAGAACGCGGCGTACCGACGCGTGTGGTGCTCCGCGAGGTCCGGGTGCTTCGAGCCGTACTCGCGAAATCCGCTCCACGCGTCGAAGAGGTCGGAGAACGCGTAGTCGCGGGCGGTGGCCATGAGGACAGGGTCGCGCCTCAGTGACCACATCTGACAACGCATCGCGGCCGCGAACAGCAACACCGGCAGGAGCCCGCGGGCCGCCCCGCCATCCGTCCGCCCCACCGTCAGATCCACCCCCGCCGGCCCGACTCCTCCGATGCACCTCGCGTCCCGTCCCAGGAGCCCGCCGATGATCGTCCCGACCGACCCACCTCGCCTCTTCGTCTCGCACGACAAGGACTTCCATTGGCTGATCGCGCTCGAGTACGGGCGGGTCGGCGAGGACCAGCCTCAGGGGTGCTGGCACATGGTGTCGGAGGACTGCGCGTACCTGCTCGACGCGCCGGAGGGCCGGGTGGTCGGCTTCCGCATCAACGACTTCCACACGTTCGACCCGGACGATCCCGAGGTCGAGGCGATCTGGGAGGGGCCGCGGTTCGACGCGCCCATCCTCGGCCTGACCAACGCGACCGCCGGCGAGATCGCGATCGCCGCGCGCCACCACTTCGGGGACCGCGACTCGCTCAACCGGGCGATCTTCGGCGTCGCGACCAGCCACGAGGGCGAAGAGGCGCTGACCCACTGGACCCACTGCCTCGAGTCCGGCGACGCGATGGCCCACTTCGCGCTCGGCTACACCCTCTTCGAGCTCGGCCGCCCGACCGAGGCCTACGGGCACCTGCGCCACTACACCGAGATCGCGCCGATGGGCGCCTGGAACTGGCACTGGTACGGCCAGGCGGCCGAGTCGCTGGGCGAGATCACCGAGGCCCGCCGCGCCTACCGCCGGGCGATCGAGCTCGACGAGCCGGACGAGGACGGCGACTCCGAGACCGATGCGGACGAGCGGCTCGTGGCCCTGGAGCGGCGCGTGGCGGAGGAGGCCGCGAAGGCCGCGGCGGAGGCGGCGGCCGTCGTCGCCGCGACGCAGACCGCAGAGCGGGCGGGCGAGTCCGATGATGAGCCCCGCGCGTCCTCCGCCCACGCCCCGAGCATCACCCCGTCCACCTCCGGGACCGACGACGAGGACGACCTCGCGGACCCCGCCGACCACGAGCGGATGATCGCGTTCGACGGCGAGGACCTCCCCCACCTCGGCCGGCGGCAGCTCGAGGCGTTCGACCGCGACCTCGCGGCCGGCATCACCGCCGGCGCACGCAAGAAGTCCTACGCCGCGACGGACCCGAACGAGGACGCGGTCCGCGTGTTCCGCACGAACGGCGCGACGGTGATCCTCGTCGCCGACGGCCACAACGGGGAGTCCAGCGCCCGGGTCGCCTGCGACGTGATCGCCTCGCTCCTCGAGGAGGACCAGCACGCCGTGGACACGGAGGCGGACCTCGTCGAGCTCCTGACGGGCACGAACGGTGCCGTCCGCTCCGCGACGGCGGCCCTCGGTCAGCCCGAGAGCCGGACGACCCTCGTGCTAGCGGTCGTCCGCGGGAGCCGCGTGCGCTGGGCGAGCATGGGCGACTCCCTCGTGCTGCTCGCCGAGCCCGACGGCACCATGCAGCGGCTCGGTACGCCGCGCCACCGCTTTCTCGGCTGGCCGATGGACGCCCACGACGTGCTCGCCGCGGTCGACCACGGCGAGGAGACGCTTCCGGCCGACGGCTGGCTCGTCCTGGCCAGCGACGGGCTGACGGACTTCGTCGACGACCCCGCCGAGGCCGTCCGCGCGGCCACTCGCCTCGAGCTGCTCGCGCACGTCGACGCTGAGGACCTGCGCGAAGCGCTCTGCCCCACCGCGATCCGCGTCGTCGACGAGCTGATCGATGCGGCATGCGACGGCGGCGCCGGCGACAACGTGGCCGTCGTGGCGCTGCGCGGGACGGGGCCGACCGACAAACACTCCAGCTGCGACACGGCCGACGAGCACCTGAGCCGCACTACCGCGGAGGACGAGCCCGCCGCAGGCCCCGACGCCCTGAACCGCTTCCGTGGCTGCCTGCTGGGCGGTGCGGTCGGCGACGCCTTGGGCGCGGGCATCGAGCACGACTCGCTGAGTCGGATCCGCCACCGATTCGGCCCCGACGGCCTGCAGGGACCGGCCCCGGCGTACGGCCGCGAGTCCGCGATCACCGACGACACGCAGATGACGCTCTTCACGGCCGAGGCGCTGCTGCGGACCTACACTCGCGAGGCCGAGCGTGGGATCCCCGACGACCCCGTCCTGCAGCTCGACGAGGCTTACGCCCGCTGGCTGCGCACCCAGGGCGAGCAGAGCCGGCGGTGGAAGGACCAGAGCGCGGTCCCCAGCACCGTGGAGCGCCTGCTCACGGGGCCCGACGCCCGCCGAGGCCCTGGCCGCACGTGCATCGCGGCGATGCGTGGCAGCGTGGCGGGCAGCCCCGAGGAGCCCACGAACTCGAGCAAGGGCTGCGGCGGGGTCGTGCGCGTCGCGCCGATCGGGCTCGTGTACGGGGATCCGGAGGCGGCGGCCGACGTCGCCCGCCGAGCGGCGGCACTGACCCACGGGCACCCGACGGGGTTCCACACGGCCGGTGCGTTCGCAATGTTGATCGCCCAGCTCCGAGCCGGGGAGTGGCTGGGCATCGCACTGCAGACCGTGATCGGCTCTCTCACGACCAGCGACGCTCAGGAGACCCGTGAGGCCCTCGTCCGGGCGAACACCAGCGCCCGCCTCTGCCACGACCCCTTGGCCGAGGACGTGGAGTTCCTCGGCGAGGGCTGGGTCGCCGACGAAGCGCTGGCCATCGCGGTCAACTGCGCGCTTGTCGCGGAGAGCTTCGAGCACGGCCTCCTCCTCGCCGTCAACCACGGCGGCGCCAGCCCCTCCACGGGTGCGATCTGCGGCGCCCTCCTCGGCACCATCTTCGGCTTGAGTGCCATCCCGGATCGGTGGCTCGCCGGACTCGAGCATGGCGACGAGATCACCGAGATCGCAGATGATCTGCACGCGGTGAGCGCCGGCGACGGTGGGGTCGACGTGTTCGGCGAGCGCTGGCAGGGCCGGTGGCCGGCGGAGTAGCGAGCGTTCGAGCCGTTCGGACCGGGGCACCGGCTCGCGGGCGCGGAGGCGCGCATCGCCCCTTCCTCCGTCCCGCACCCGTTCACCGCGCCGTTCAAACTGCCGGCGCCCGCGCACACTGGGCCCCGCCGCGCGTCCTCGTCACCAGGTGACTGTTCGCTCGCGCGGCAGCTCGCGATGTTCTCCTCGTCGCGTCGCAGCTGCTCGTCGGAATCGCAGTGTCGGGCTGTGACTCTTCCCATTCCGCGTCTTCCGTTCACCCGCCTAAGGCCTCCCGCTGGGCGACGGAGATAGCGACGACGAGAGTCACGCAGGCGGGAGATTCCCACGTCGTCGTCGGCTCAGCCTGAAGACCCAGCGTAAGCCTGACACCGTGGCATGGTTCGCTGAATCCCCATTCAAGCTCGCTGCTCAGGGCCCGCGACGACCTGCGCGATCACATCGATGATGCGCTCCGGTTTGCGGCCGAGGCTGGCTGCCGTTTCGATCAGGCGTTCGACGACCTGTGCCTCTTCGGTGGGATTGTCCGCCAACCCGTACTTCTGCATGTGTTTCTTCCACGTAACAGTGGCTGTGGCGCGTCGCTGGCGCAGGTCCGATCCCGATGCCTCCCGCCCCGGATACTTGGGAAGCACCTTGAGAAGGACCTCGTCGTCGAAGAGCTCGATGGCGTCTTCTGCCCCGTGCGAGACGATGATCGCTGCGTCTTGCCCGCTGCCCATCGCCAGCAAGAGAAGTGCCACCGCCGCCTGTTCTGTCGTTCCTGACCTCGACACCTTCAGGAGTGCGTCCTTGTCCATCGCTCTGAGGGCAGAGATTTCGTCGTCCGTCAGGGCGTCGACCATCAGCGCGATGCGCATCGCCGGGAGGAACTCGCTCAGAACCCGAGCGAAGGGGATGGCGCGGACCTTGCTCAAACCGTGGATCGGAGTCACGAGGATTCCCGCAGCTCGGAGTTCGGCTGCGAACAGCCGATTCAGGATCTGTTCATCTGCCTGCCCTTCGACGAAGAGCACGGTCTCGAAGAGCGTCGCGAGTTCCCCCATCCCCCACCCCATGGCGTCGGTGATCTCGTCCGCAGCCCGGAGATCGCCTGTCGCTCTGGCAACCCGTGACGGCACGAGTCTGTCGAACTGGTCTCGTTCATCGCTCAGAAGGAGCTGGATCACGGACGACCTCACGCCCCGGGGCTCCGCAAAGATGGGTGAGTGTGTCGCGACGACGATCTGCAAGCCCGGGGCGGCCTGCTCGGCGAGCCAGGCCGACAACGCGCGGGCGGCCCGCGCGTGAAGATGCTGCTCGGGCTCGTCGATGATCAGGACTGCCGAGGTGTCCGTCTCTGACACCAATGACCGGAGCGCGATCTCGGCTGCAACCGCGATCCAGAGCCGCCAGCCCGTCGCGATCTCCTCAAGGTCGTACGTCGGGGCATGCTTTCCGCCGGCCTCTTGGACCCGTACGACGGGCTCTCTGAACGGCGGAGTCTCGACAGTCACCCGGTACCGGTCCTTGATCGGCGGCGGCAGCGCAGCGTTGAACGATCCAACGATGTCGTTTCGCGACGTGCCCTGCTCGAGAAGTGAAACCACAAGTTCCCGAACGTCAGTAGGTCCGGACAACGGCCGGTAGGCCCCCGGACGCTGACCGGGCGTTGCGCTGCAGGGGACCGGAAAGAAGGCGATGGGCGCATTCGGCCCCAGATTCGAACCCCACTCGTTCGAGAAGACACCGAACGGATCAGCCGGACGCAGGTCGAGCGAAGCCAAAGCCTCCAGGACCAGGGCGTCACGAGCGTCAAGACAGAGCCACGCGTCCTCATGCCATTCGCCGTCATCCTCCGTCCGGTTTATGAGGAGCAGCTGAGGCGCAGAGAGGGCCGCATCCAAAAGGACGAGGGCCGGTGGGGTGCAGAGGGACCGTAGAACCGCTACCCACGCAGCGATCCCGTTCCCGGCGGGCAGAACATCGGGGAGACGATCTGCGGACGAAACGCCGAAGATCGAGTCCCAGAACAAGCGCTGTGCCCAGCCGTTGATCTCGAAGTAGCCGAGATCATCGAGCCCGTCCTCGCCCGACGGAACGCGCTGGCGTCGCCACGCTGGCGCGAGAAGCGCATCAATCTCGTCGAGGGAGTCGGCGCTGAGGAACAAACCGTCGCTGAGACTGCGGGATTCCTCTTCCGTCCCCGGTCCGTTGATAGCGCTTTCGACGGTGCGGAGCCACGTGCTTTTCCCGCTGTCGTTCGGGCCCACGAAGGCCGTGAACTGCGTCAGGGGCACATACCCCGACGGCGCGCGGGTGTCAGGCCCGATTCGGGCGATGCCAGCGACAGTGATCACTGAAGGTGAGCTTTCGCAATGGTCTGAGACCGAGGTTCGACATCACATAGCCGACGACTGGTGGTCTTTCTTCGCGCTGTTCTGTCGCGCATGTCTACGCGCATCATGTCGGGTTGCTTGTCCCGCAGATGACCGCGCAACCATGCTTCGCCCCGCCGGCCTGGAAGAACGGGCTCTGCGCGGGGGTCACTCCGTTCGACGTCCAGACACCGCCACCCGCGATCGCTCCCGCCTTTCACCTCCGGGCAGATGACTCCGTGCTCGCAGACCACCACGAGGTCGAGCTCCCCCCACCGCTTTTGCGGATGCCCGGCAAGGCCGACGCTGTGAAAGATCACCCACGAGGCGGGCGTCTCATCCCGCAGCGCATCGAAGATGCGGCGCTCGGCCCGGGACCCGAGGTCGTCGGCGAGGGCGGAGGGCAGGAGGCGCGCCATTTCAGCGGCCCCGCGTCGCGCCCTTCCGACGCTTCAGCACGGCGGCAGACACCACGGGACGGCGATAGAGGGTGAAGACGTCGAGGTGCTCTGAGTTCTCGTCGTTCAGCGTCGACGCGAACGGGTGAACGATGGTCGTCTCACGGTTGGACCGCTTCGTCACCAGGACGGGGGCAGGACTATCCGGATCCTGGCAGCGCATCCCGAGATCATTGACGGCCACTCCGATAGCCGCTGCACGCAGGTTGGCCCACCTATCGGCCGAGAGCTCAGCATCAGAGAGGAGGTCCCACGTGTCCGCCGCCAGCCGCCAGTCGAGCAGCGGATGGAACCGTTGGTTCCCGAAGTCGCGAAGACACGCATAACAGGCGCTGTCACATACGGCGGCATGCTGATCCCACCGCGCCACCAGTTCGCCCATCCTCGTCCTCAGCTGATCGATCGCCTCGGGCGTCGAGAAGTAGGTCGAATAGCCCGCCCCGTTCTCGAGAGTGTCCGCGAGGTAGAGCTCGGGCTCGAGTCCGCGAACACCGCGTCGGTATCGAACGCCGCATCGCAGCTCGTCGGTGCTGATTGCCAGAACGAGTGCGGCCGCAGACCGCACTGCGAACGCCAGGCTCACCCAAGCAGCGCGACGGGCGGTGATGACGTCGCGTGCAGTTTCGATCAAGTGACCGAACGACTGCCCGTCGAGGTGGTCATCAGGCCCACTGATGAGCAGGACGTCGGTCATCTGCCGCGCCCCGAGCGCGACCGGGACGGTTCCTTCCCCGAACCCGACGTTCCAATCCTGCGAGTAAACGGACGCACGCCGCAGCCGGAACAAGGCGGAGGAGTTGTCGTTGATCGTGAACAACACTGCTCGAGCCGCCCGCACCTCGAGCAGTCCGAAATGCTGCGGATTCGACGCCGTGCCGACGTCTAGCGCCAACCGTGGGCTCATCGCACGCGAGACTCGCCGGACCACGCCCCGGTACGGATCGCCGGCGTCGCCCTCTTTCTTCCACGAATCCTTGCTCCGGAAGCCGCGGGGTGAGAGGACGTCGAAGCGACGGTAGTGCTCGTCGTCGGGCAGACCGCAGACGGCGCACTCCAGCGCGTCCTCCCGCTCGTCAACGTTGAGACACCGCTCGCACAGGCCGATCTCGCGGAGATCACCGGGGGGACCGGAGTCGACGCGTTCCTCGGCGCCCGCTGGTTCGACGTCATCGCGCTGATGCTCCTTGCGAACAGCTCCTGCTGTGATTCCGTCCGACACGAACACGCGCTTGTCGTAGACCACTTCGTTACCGGGAGCGAACTCCGTAACCGCGGAACTTAGATCTCTGTCGAGGGAGTGCGAAGGAGGCCATACTCCGCCGAACTTCGGTGTCGGCTGCGTCACGAGATGGCGTACCTGGCTCGGGAATCCAAACATCGGGAGTGCGCCGAGCTCCGCCATCCTCTGAGATAGCTCGTCCGCGGGAGCGCTCATCGCCACGACTCGATCGATTACATCTGGGAGGCCCTCGAGGACCTCGTCCGCGAGGGCCTCGGCCGACCAGCTCATACGTGTCTGGGCGAGAACGCGGCGTGCACAAAGCACGAGGTCCTCGCGCCCGTCGCGCAGAGCTCCAAGGACTCGTTCTCGCCGACGCGGCCAGGTCTCGACCGCACCGAAGTCACCGTGCACCGCCTGGATCCGGCCCTCCTCGCCGCTCTGCGACCGCAGGCGCCAGAACGCTTCGATCAGCGCGTGGTGGCGCACGAGGCGGGCCGCGATCTCTCGACGGTCGGACGCCAGGAAGGGTGCCGGCGGGCTCCCCGACACGAGCTCCGCTGGCCGGGCGGCGTAGTGCTGGTCGTGGGTCCGCGGCTGCGCGATGGTGAGCGCGAGTGAGACGCGGTCCCCGCGACGGCCGGCGCGGCCCACACGTTGCTGGTAATTGAACCGCCGCGGCGGGACGTTGGTGAGTACCACCCCACGGAGCCCGCCGATGTCGACGCCGGCCTCCATGGTCGTGGTCGCCGCCAGCACGTCGATGGTCCCCGCGAGCTCAGGTTCACCGCGCATGAGGACGCGCTGGAACGCGGCCTGACGCTGCACGGTGTCGGCGCGATCGGTCTGACCGGTTAGTTCCTCGATCCGCAGACGGATCGGCTCGACCTGCGCGGTCTCCTCCGCGCGACGGGCCCGGGCCGAGTCGTCCCACGGGGTGCCTTCCGTCGCCAGGCGACCGTGGCAGGTCGTGCACACGCCCATGCAGTGGTGAGCGTGGCGAGTTCCGCACCGGTCGCACCGCCACATCGAGTCATCGGCGGCGCGGATCGCCAAGTAGTCCGGACGCAACAGCCACTCCGAGCAGGGCGACTGCGCGCTCGCCAGGTATCGGCGCGCCCAGTTCTCCAGGGTCTCTCGGTCGACGTCCCAGCGCTCCGAGAGCGCTTTAAACCACATGCCGATCGGAGCGGGGATCGCATCCTCGACCGGTCGAGGCTCCCGTCGCCCAACGAGGAAGCGCCGCGAGCCAAGAATGCGGATAACACCCGCAGCCAATTGCGTCGTCTGAGCGTCGCTGAAGGCACCGAAGCGTTGCGGCGCACGAGCCGGAATGAGGTACCCCAGCCGCAGTGATTCGACATCGTGACCGGCGCCCCGCAATAGGCCCGACAGACACCGCATAGCGAGCAGCTCGACGGCCTTGGCGTGGACGTCTGCGTTGCGTGGCGTGGCGGGGGTCCGGTCCCACTCGTAGTTCGTCCACCAGTCCGTGAGCCGGTCCTCGCGGGACGCCTCCGAGCCACCGGGAAAGCGGCCGACCTGAAGCAACCGGTTCGCAGAGAAGGCCACGAGGTCCCGGAACGGCAGGTCCCCCTCAACGCGCCCCCGAACCGCCGCGACAAGGGCCGGAAGCGCCTCGTCTCCCGTGGCGTGGGCAACGATGATGGCGTTGACCTCTGGAACTTCGCGTCCGAGCGCACGAATCTCGGCCCGTTCCTCGGAAGTCACCTGTTCGTCGGCCGTCATCCGAAGCAGCGACTCGATGATCCGCCCCTGCCCACCCGCCGCGCCGAGTCGTTCGACGGTGACCTGGCGCACGAGGTCGTCCTCGTGCTGCATGTCGAACTCCGCCGCGAACCGCGCCGCGGTTTGCCGCGTGTCGGCAAACGCCACCAATGGATGGTGTTGGCCTCCGGGGTACAGCACCCGGGCGACCTCAGACGTCAACGCGCTGCCGAGCCCCGCGGCCGAGAGTCGCGGCCTCGAGAGCGGCGAGCCGAACCGCGCAGGGTCGTCGGCGGCGAGGGGCCGTCCGGCGTGGTCTCGCTGACGCTCGAAGTTCGAGTCGCACCGGGGGCAGCGCGTGGGGTTTGCCGGTACCGCCGCAGCACCTTCCCGTTGCTCGACAACGAACCTCCAGCCATCGCCTCCGATGGGTATCGGGCTGAGAAGACCGGATCCGGGCTGCACGTCGACGCGTTCCCAGCGCAGCTTCAATGTCTTGTTGCTGCGATCCCATGTGCTCGTCGCCGGTGCGGTCCCCCCGCTCGGCCAGAAGACGCGGTACGTCTTCGACGACGTCTCGAACGGGCTGCGATCCGGGACGCTCTCGAGGTCTGCGTCCTCGGGGAAGAGGTACTCGTACGCGGGGTCCTGCTCCGACGGCGCACGAAAGCCCCCGAGAAGTACCTCCCCGCACTGTCGGCACTGCAGGAGGTCCAGGCAGCGTGCCCCGCAGTCGCAGCGCAGCCGAGGTCCCGGAAACATCTTTCCGAAGTGTCGGTGCTCCGAGCGGAACTCCGATTCGAGCGCCGGGCACCGCGCGTCGAGGCACACCGACCACGCCCCAAGAGCTCGAGCGATCGTATGTGCACGGATCGGGAGTTCCTGGCCGTCGGGCGCGGTCCCGAGGACGTCGAGCGCGGTCCGTAGCAAGGCGGCGCCGTCGGCGGCATTACCGACGAGTCGGCGCTGGATATCGCTGATGTCGGTGGCCTGAGGAATGCCGTCCGTGGTGCACGCCGCCACCAAATGTTGTGCGAGGTCGTGCCGATCCAAGAGCCGGGCGGTGGAAACCTCGTGATCGGGATCGTCGCTGGCAACGCTCCGGAGATCGTTCAAAGCGTCGGTCGACAGTCCTGCGTCCCGTCCCGCGTCCTTCCCGGGTGCGCCACGGAAGATGGCGAACCGGTCGCCCGATTGCCCAGTCAGCTCGGACAGAAAGCGTCTTCCGTCCTGCACGTCGTCACCAAGCGACGCGGAAGCCCCAAGCACCCGCACCTGCGGGCTGTCGGAATCGACGCCCAGCCGGTGGAAGAGCCGACGAAGCAACAGACCGACTTCGGTTCCGGCGGTGCCCTGGTAGGTGTGTAGCTCGTCGAGGACCAGGTCCACGCGGTGCCCTGCCTCCGCAGCCAACCAGTCCCGCGTCCGATCGAAGATCGGTCGCTCGACGTCTCGACCGAGCATGATCGACAACATCGAGAAGTTCGTGATCAGCACATCGGGTGGGTGCGAGATCATGTCTTCGCGGAACACGAGCTCGGCACCGTCGTAGCGTGCGAGCCGGTCTCGGTAGTCAGGTCCTCCATTGCGCAGAAGGTCCTCCGTGGCCTCCACCCGCTGTTGCATCGCCCGCAGCCATGCCTTGCCCTGGTGCGCCATCCGCGGCGTTTGGCCCGTATAGCGCCCGAAATAGAACCGGTGCCCGCGACGTTCGCGGGTGGCCCAAGCGCGGGCCGCATCGCTGTCCAGCGTCCGTCGAAGGCGCACCAGCTGGTCCTCCACCAGGGCATTCATCGGATAGAGCACGAATGCCCGAACCGCAGCGGGCCGACCCGACTCGCCGGCGCGTTGTGGACGCAGGCCGCTACCCCTCGACGGGATGCCGCGCTCGGGGGCCGGCGTTCCGGTCCAGTCGCGAGAAGTGTCGACTAGATTGGCGAGCAACGGCAGCAGGAAGCTCTCGGTCTTGCCCGATCCGGTGCCAGCGGTCACCGCGACGGACTCACCGGCAGTGGCAGCCCTTAGCGCATCAAACTGATGCGTGTAGAGCTCATGCTCCCCCATGAGGGGCCCGGCCAACCCCGCGACCTCCGCCGGCAAATCGAGCTCACTGACCGCCTGCTGCAGAGTGCGGCCGCTCGACGCGAACCCGGTTTGCGGTTCGAGATGGAGCGGTACGAAAAGTCCAGCTTCGTCTAGCCGTGCACGCCGTTCGCGTTCGAGTTCGTCGAGGGCGAAGGGGAACGCCGATTCGATGCGGTTGACGTAGGTCCGCTCGAGGAGTTCGTGCAACGCGATCGGGTTGATCGTGCGGGCGGTCATTTGTCGCTGTCCTTCGGTTGAACGCTCACGGCGACGAGCTTTGTCTGGCCGATCTTCTCCGCCACCGCCCTAGCAAGCTCGGGAGGAATCGCCGGCCAGGCGATACCAATCTCAGGCGTCGCCTCCCGTGACGCGTTCACGGTCCTGAACCTGCAGAAGCCCGGGAGCTCCGCGCTCGCCATCGCCAGCGCCCGCTGGAGCAACGGTGGCAGCGGCCGATCCTGCTGGGTCACGACGAGCTCGTGTTCGACGTCGTAGTAGACGACCGCCATTCCGGGATAGGCCACGAACATGCCGTACTCGTCGATCGGGACGCGTCGCCAGATCCCGCCGCCCCGAACGTAGGTCAGCTGCCGTCCCCATCGCCTCATCCGCCAGAGCCCCGGCCGATCGTCCACGACCGACTCGACCCAACGGCGATGCTTGAGGTCGTACCGCTCGCCGCGGGTCATGCTCGGAGGGTCACAGGGCTCCGAGACGGTGTCAGGGCGGAACGACGGAAGGGTGGATGCCAGCCCAAGACCGGGCTCGCGACGAAGCGCGACACCAACCACATCGCACAGCTCGCGCATCGCGGCATCGGGACCGTTCAGGTGCCATGCGGTCGGGGCCTCTGGTGACGGCGGAACGTGCTCCAGCGTCAGCGACGACGATGCGACGTAGGTCTTGATCGCGCTCTCAATTCGTGGGGTTCGTGCGCCGAAGAGCGCCCACGTCCCGCCGAGCCCCGTGAGCTGCGCGAGAACGGGAGGCGCAGCGACCACGCGGCGACGGACGCGGTCAAACTCCACGTGCCCCAGGAGGAGGAACTGCCGAAGGGTCTCCTCGCCGTCCAGGCCCAGCACGCCGCAGACCTCGCGCCAACGGTTCAGCGGCACGTCTCCGATGCCGGAGAGCCAGCGCAGGACCCGATCCCCAGCGCTGTCTGTCCTTCCTGGAACGCGCGAGGGGTCGTTCGAACCGAGATCCGGCACGCCGCTGGGCTCCCGCTCGATGCAGCCGTCGGGCTGGCCCGGAAGTCCGCGGACCACCGTTGCCCGAAGCGACGCGAGCACTCGGCCAGCGGACGAGGCGCCGGGCTCGACCGCGCCTCGGGCGTCGACCGCGATGCACTCGCGGCGGCCTCGAAACCACACGCGCACACCCTGCTTCGCAGCGGGGGTCACCGGCACGACTGCGCCGTCGTCGACGAGGACTGCACATGTCGCCGTAAATAGCCAGCGGTCGTTCTGTGAGACCAGCACGCGGACCGCGCCGGCATCTGGACCTCCGGTACTTCCGATGTGCCTGCTCCCGAAGCTCGAGGTGCCGGTCACAGACGCCCACCCGCCGTTCGCGTCGAGACGACCGACGAGCGGCTCGTCGATCGTGATCCAGCGACCTCGAGGCTCAACCTCGGCCCAGAGTGCACCCGCGGGACCGTCGGACGACCTGGTTAGAGCCCAGGGCTTGTCCGGCGCACCGGAGATCTGCCACGACGACGTCGGCCACGACGTCCGGGCGCCGAGGAGCTCGAAACGCCCTAGTCGGACACCGGATCGGTCGAGCAAGTCGTAGATGCCGGGCTCGGCGGCCTCGGGGGCGAAGAGCCGCTCGGCACCGCCGGGTCGTACGGAAACCGTAGAGATGGGGGTAGTTTCGCCACGACGCGTTAGCGCGATCGTGGCCGCCTGGCCATCGTCGCGTTGCAACGCCACTCGTGGTGGGTCGTCAGCCAGCCATTGGTTTCGCCCCGATCGCGGAGCGGCAACGAGGGTGATGCGATCAGTAGGCGCGGCGGTTCCCGGTGCCGCAGCCGCATGACGGAGAGTCCCAGCGGGGATATCCCGCAGCACGACCCACGGTTCCGGAAGCTCCTCCGTCGCGTCTTCATCGACATGGTGTTCCAGCAGCTCGATGATCTCGGTGTCGGCGGTGAGCGCCCAGCACGTCTGGTCCTGCGGCGGGCGCGGAACCTGCATGAGCGCACCGCCGGCAGCTCGCGCGAACACGATGGGATCGCCCAGCAGCACCCGAACCGTCCGGTCTTCCGACATCCACTCGGGGGCTGGCACGGACTGCAGAATGTCTCCGGGGTCGAGATCACGCGGCCGCTCGGCGCCAGAAGTGAACGCCCGGAGTACCAGTCGCGGGAGCACGGCGAGCTGCACAGCTGCCGGAGTGACCCGCACCGTCGGGCTCGGCCGCCGGCGCAGCTGAGGGGCAACCCGAACGTCGCGGGCATCGCGACGGGCGCGCGCGATCGCAGCGAGGACCACCGTCGTGAGCTTCTCGTCAACGATCGCCGCCCGCGCAGCCGCCAGGAACTCGTGGCGAGGCGAGGCCCGTAGATGCTCAAGCAGCTCACGATCACGCGGGTACCGCTCGAAATGACGACGCAGAGCAACGCGGTCGTCCGGCCGAAAGACCACCTGCGAAATCGGAATTCCTGCCCAGCGCGGGTATGGCCGGGTCGGGACCTCAAGCCGACCTCGACGTCCCTCGAGGTCGATCCGGGTCCAGCGCGCTACCGCCTGGAACACCGACTCGATCGCTGCCGGACGCAAGAGCTCCTTCGTAGGAACCGACTGCCATCCCAGAAGGTCACGGAAGAGCCGACCGTAGTAGTTCGAAGCACGGGCTTCCTCGTCGCGGTGCATCGTGCTCGCCGCGAGGACGAGGAGGCAGCAGAACCCGAAGAAGGCCGGCGGTCCGCTCTGCGTGACATCACGTCCGGTGAAACGTGCTGCCTGTGAGCCGAGGTCGGCGAACCCGCGCTGCCTCAGGCGCTCCTCACCGACGATCGCGTCGACGAAGTCTTCAGCAGCACGCGATTCCGGGACGCCGATGAGGGTCCCTGCCGTCCGCACGTCCGCTTCGTCGCAAGACAGCAGCACGGGCTGGTTGGCCGCCCGATCCAGTGGCAACACCACCTCTAGAAGTGCCTCGTTCCACGCCTGGCGCCGCTGCCACCGATCGACGGGCGCTGTCGTTGCCGGGGTGGTCATCGCGCACCCTGGCCGCGACTACAGCGTCGGGTTTGACACCCGCTACGGCGACCACACGGTCGTGCGCACGGGAGCCCTACGGCCGAAGTGGAGACGCTCGGAAGTCTTGAGGATGCGCAGGTTCGCCCGTCAGCAAACGGAGTAGTGCCGCGCCAACCGCTCAAGGGAGCGGGCACGGTGACGGGAAACAGACCTCGCACACGAACGGGACCGATTTCTCGAACTTACCTGGGGGTCGGGGGTTGACGCCAGTCCTAAGTCACGGAATGTCGTGACTCCGTCCCATTCCGGCTCTGACCACATCGCGGGCTGATGCGGACCGCCGGTGTTGGAGCGCGTCCGACGGATTACTTCACCCCGCGAAAGCACCGAGGGGTTCTGGGTGTTGGAGTACTCCGCGGTACACCGCGTCTGCCGCTACGGCCTCGGCAATGCACCGAGCAAGAGGTGGCGGCACCGCGTTTCCGATCTGTCGGCCTACCTGAGACATCGCCATGTGCTCAGGGAAGTCGAAGTCGTCGGGAAATCCCATCAACAACGCGCCCTCCCGGACCGTGATCGGTCGGTCCTGTTCGGGGTGCAGATAGCGGCCCTTCTCCGGCTTGTAGAACTCGGTGCGGATCGTCGGCGCCGGCCGGTTCCAGTCCATCCGGCCGAAGACGTCTGTGGTGCCGGTCGTCTTTCTGCGCCAGCACGAGGGCACGAGGTCTTCCAAACCTTCGGCGTCCAGCGAGCGCTGCATGTCGAACCGATTGCCATTCATCGGGACGTGCCTGTACCTGAGTCGGGACACCGCGGTCGGGTTGCGTGCGCGGTGCCAGTGCGCTCCATCCGGTTCCGGAGCCAGGCCGCCGATCGCGTCCCGAACTGTCAGCCAATGCGGCAGGTCCACGAAGAGACTTCCGGGTTCGGCGTGCGTTGGCGCCGGAAGTGCCACGGCACCGTGAAGGCTCCCGATCACGATTGCTCGGCGACGAGCCTGCGGGACCCCATAATCGGCGGCGAGCAGCACGTCCTCGGTGATCGTCCACCCGGCTTTCGTGGCCTCCGCTTTGAACGTCTCAAACTCCGGTGAGGTGAGGAGCTGTCGAACGTTCTCCATCACGAAATACTGGGCGCCAGTGGCCCGCAGCGCTCGGGCGTACTCTTGCCACAGCCTGCGACGGTGGTCGCCCTCGCGGTTGCGGTTCAGTGACGAGAATCCCTGACACGGAGGGCCACCGATGACTACGTCGGCGCTCTCAAAATCCTCGTCCGGAATCTCGCGGATGTCCCTGACATCTACGTGGTCCCCAAGATTGACGGCGTAAGTCTCGGCGGCATACGGATCGAGCTCGACCGCCATCACGGGGTCGAAAAGGCGGTCGGGGGCCGCGCCGAGGCGTGACTGCCGAAAGCCTTTGGTCATTCCGCCGCAGCCTGCGAATACGTCGACTAGCCGCAGCACGGATCTGACTCTAAGCGGCCGCTCGGCGGAAAGGGGCCGCCGCCCCGGCGTTGCTCCAGACGAGCGGCTGACCCCTCGCAGCGCTCAGAGCCTCTTTGATGCTCCCGCTTGTGGGTTCGCCGCAGACAAGGTCGAGTGACCAACGCCGCCGCCGTACTAAGCCAACAAGTCCAATTGCCCTTCAACCGAGGCCATTCGCGGGTCTGTGGGAGCAGCATAGGCGACAGCC
Organism: Patulibacter sp.; assembly: GCF_030655195.1. Classification (GTDB taxonomy): domain Bacteria; phylum Actinomycetota; class Thermoleophilia; order Solirubrobacterales; family Solirubrobacteraceae; genus Patulibacter. The sequence continues at coordinate 23,012 of NZ_JAURWA010000149.1, forward strand.
ACGATTGCCAGGCCCTTGTGACCCCACGCCTGCTGCAACGCACAATCTCCGGACGAGTTCCTAGTGAAGGCAGTTCGAAGGGCGCAGCTGTCTAGGGTGTGCTTTCACATTGCCCCTGTCCAGGCATTTCACGTTCCAGACCCTCTGAATTGGGGCGGCGACGGCCGCGGCTTCGACGCTGCCGAGGCGTTGTTGGACTGCTACGAGCCGCCGGCGGCCTTCGGCGACGGCTCACCGGCCGTCTGAGGGCTGCGGAGACGCCCGGAACGACGAAGACCGGCCTAGCGGGCCGGTCGCGGGTACTGCGGGGCCGCCCTCGTGGAGGGCGGGGTCGTCAGGGTGGTGGGGGCTAGGCGGCTATGGCAGCCGGGGCGTCGCGGAATGCTGTCCGCTTACGTCGAGGCTGTCGCTCGTGGATTGCCTGGCCGGGCGGCGCGAGGCCACCTTCGACTGCGGCGCCGATCGCGTGGTCGGCGAGGCCCGTCATGAGGATCTCGAAGAGGACCTTGCGGCCGGAGGTGAGATGGCAGCGGTAGTCGGTGATCTTCCAGCGGTTGCGCAGCTGCGACATGACGGCTTCACCGCTGACCCACCGGCGGGTGCCGTACGCGCGGCCAAGGGCGGAATTCAACGTCAGCGGGTTGCCGTAGCGCAGAGCGGGCTCGCGGTCCGGCGTGGTCAGCCAAAGGATTCCGTTGTCGGCGGCCCACCACTGGCCGACGGTCAGGGTGACGGATCCGCAGGGCTGCAGCAGGCCGTTGCCGCGGCAGACACCGGTGACGCCGATGTGCGGGCCGTTGTGGTCGACGCTGATGCGCTGGGTGACGTCTCCGTGGCCGCAGGTGCAGTACAGCTCGCAGCGGCCGTCCATCTTCCAGTTTGGGTAGCCGTGGATGTCCCACTGACGGACGTTGCCCTTGCGGATCTCCTTCGGATTCTTGGGGGAGGTCTCCATGATCGAGGGGACGTAGCCCTTGTCCTGGATGGCCTTGCGCAGGGGATCGGAGGAGAACCCGGAGTCGGCGACTAGGGCGCCAGCAAGGCCGGACCGCCGCGTGACCTCGGTACGGGCGGTGAAGTCGTCGGAGGTGACGAGCGCTCGGGCGAGCGTCTTCTCGTCGTCGTTTCCGTTGCGGCCGACTTGGACGCCGATGATGTCGCCGCGGGCCGTAGAGGCGATGATCGCTCGCCACCCATCGCCGGCCTTGGACTCCTACGGGGTCTTGGTCGGGTCGTCCTCTTTGGCCCCTTTGCCCATGTAGCCAGCGTCGAGCGCGGTCGGGCGCCGGCGGCCCCGCATCCGCCCGGTCACGTGGTCATAGGACTGCGACCGGACTTCGTACATCGTGCGGGGGTTCCCGGGGGCGTCGGGGATCTGCCGTTCGATGACGACGTCGAACTTACCTCGGCGATGCTTCTTGAACGTCTTCTCGCTGAGGAGGATCGGCGCGCGGCGCGCGGTGCGGACCGCGACGCCGTCGACGTACAGGAGCCGCATGGCCTCTCGGAAGGATTCCGACTGCGCGCTGCGGTCTTCGACCATCGCGGTCATCGTGGCCTGGAGCGCGTTGATCGCAGCCTCCTCCATAAAGCGATCCCGGTGCCGGGACAGCGTCGCTTCCAAGGGGACCTTGTCCATAAGCCGCTGCCGGCGGCAGTACCGGTTGATGACGGGGTCTTCGCGGACGTCGGTGAACCGGCGGTGTTCTGAGGCGTCGTGGGCGTTGACGAGGTCGCCGAACCCGAGGAACTCGCGGGCCGTTGCGCCGCGGTCGCTGGTCAGCAGATCGCGGGCGGCAGCGATCGACGGCAGGCACGCCATCACGCGGTAGACGAACACGCCTTCGAGCTGCTCGGCGGAGTACCGCCGCCGTGGTCCGCGCTTGCCGGTGGGCCGGACGTCGAGACCGTCCAGCAGGGGTTTCTTGACCCGTTGCCACGCCGACGAGGTCATGATCGTTTCCACCAGCCAGCCGACATCCGGGGAGCCAGCGAACTGCGCGTTGCCGGAGCCAAACTCATCGTTGGTCGGCACAGCGGGCAGCGCGGTCGGGATCCGCTCGCGTCGATCCTTCGGCGCGCGCCGCCCCGGAGCCGACACCCGCTTGTGCAGCGTCTCATGGAACGGCAGCTCCGCTTCCAGCTCCTGCAGCTCACGCTCTTCGCGTTAGTCCTTGGTCTCCCTGACCTCGACCGGCTCGGCCTTCGCGCGAGACTTCTGGGTCTTCGCCGCCGGCGTCTTCGCGCGGGGCTTATTCGCGGCGGCCTTTGTGGCGGCAGCCGGCGTCTTCGACGCGGCCGCAGGCGTCGTCTTCGGCGCCGCGGGGGCGGCACCAGACGGGGCCGGAGGCGTCTTCGCGGACGCGTCAGCGGCCACGATCTTCGGCGCGTCTCGACGGCACAGGACGGCCGGGCCGCGTGCCTGCCGGTCAGGCACGACGCGGAGACGCTTTACGCGTCGTCGCCGTCCGGTGTTGCCCCGGGGCCGTGTCGGTGTCGTCTTCGGCTGCGATCAGTTGGACGACCTCTCCGGAGCCGGTCGACAGGTAGAGGATTTCGGTCGTGTCGTCGACGTTCGCCGGGGCGATTCGAGCGCGAAGTTCCGCTTGACGGTTGGCGATCGACTTGTCCCGATGGCGCCAGCTGCCTTTCAGCTCGACGGTGCTCAGCTGCTCGGTGAGCGCGAGGGCTGTCGCGTCGGCGCTGTCCAGCAGCTTGCCTTCGGCGCCGAGGAACTTCTGCAGTGCTGTGTACGGATTGTCCGGACCGGAGAGTGCGGATGAAGCGGCGTCCGCGACGAGCGCTTTGCGTTTCAGTGCGCTGGCGGACCGTGCGAGGTGTAGCTCGCGAACGAAATGATCGGTGTCTTTGGTCTTGCCGCCGAGGGCGACTTCGAGCTGCCGGTAGTCGACTTTGCCGTCCTCGTCCTGCAGGTCAGCGATGACATCGCGGTGGTTGTCGAGGAACTGCTTGGACCGGTGGAACTCGTCGTCGACGCTCTTCAGCGCCAGCTCCATGTGGGGCTCGCGGCCGTCGAGCATCAAGCTGATCACCCGTGACAGCTGCGCGTCCGCCGAGCGTTGATCCGCGATCCGGGCGGCGTAGTGGCGCTCTTCCTGACGGCCGAGCGCCGCTTCGAGTCGCCGTTGATGTGCGACCTGCTCGCGTTGCGCCAGGTGATCCATCGCCATGACCGTTCCGGCGACGGCCAACACCGGCCACCCTGCAGCGACGGCGCCGCCGGCCGCGACCGGCTTGAGGACAGCGTGCGTTGTCTTGTTGTTGGTTCGCGAGAAGCCTCGGTACCCGGAAGTCCCTGCGGCTTTCGCGAGCTTCGCGCCTTTCGGCAGCACCACGCGGTACAGCGTCGGACTCTTCGGGTTCAACGCCTTGACGATGTCCGCCGCCGCCTGCTGCGCCGAGGAGTTCACGACGGGAACCTTCCGGTACTTCGCGATCTCCGCGTCGGTCACCGGGAAGTACTGCACCGCGACAGGGACAGCGGCAGCCTCCAGGGCGTCCCAGATTTCCTCGGACGTCGAACCGGCCGCCGGAGCGGCGCCGTCGGGCACGAGAAGCCCCGCCGAGGGGAACTGAGGGCGACGTTCGATCTCGACCGAGCGCGCCGAGGTCTCCTTAGACGGTGGGTCGGTGCGCCGGCGGGCCAGCTGCCAGAGAACAAGCGCGACAGCCGCCACCACGACCACCGCGAACAGGGCGGGGACCATGGCCGGCAGGCTAGTTCACCGGGAGGCGACCAAGCTGATCCGCGCTCGCGGCGAGGAGCACGCACCGCTCAGCCAGACGGTGAAGTTCTTCGGCGGGTGGACGCGTAGTAAGGAGGCGCCGACGCTCAGCGGGAATGTGACGCCGCGTCGCATCCGGGCTCGCTTCAACGAACGGCGCATACGCAAGATCTGGAAGTACACCGAGGAGACGCTCGCGCACTGGATGGAGAAGGCCGTTGCGGAGTACGGCCGGCCGCCGCAGGTCGCGGAGTACGACTGGTGGCGTCAGCGAGAACTGGCGCTCGCGAAGCCAAAAGGTGATGTGACGCTGCATATCCCGTCCCCGCAGCCCTTCCGGAAGCGATGGCGTACCTGGCCGGAGGCGCTGCTTGCACTCGGGTACGACCCCGAGGCGATCGACAGCCGCCTGGAGCGCGGCGTCAACACCACAGCCGGCGAGCGCGACGTCGTACGGCGGGCGCCGCGGGGCCGCTGATGGCCGGCGACGAGGACGAGAACGACAACTTCGGGCGGGAGTTCGAGGTGTCGCGGGACGAGCCGCCGGCCAACGCGTGGGCCGCGGACGCTCGCGACAGCCTGCGGGAGGCCCAACGGCTGCTCGCGCGAGCGCGAGAGGAAATCACCGTCGGTGAACTGTTAGCGCTCCGCGCGGACCTGCCGCGACTGGCCGCAGACGCCAAGATCGTCGCGGACGCGGTGACCGCGGAAGCCCAGGCGCTCGACGCCGCTGTGCGCCGCACGCTCTGACGAACCCGATGGGCGGCTGCAGCGTCAGAAGCGTGACGCCGAGGGCGATCATGGCGAGGCAGACGGCGAGGGCGAGGACCAATGTGCGCTTGCGTTCCGTGGACATGCCTCGACCGTAGGGCGGGGCCACCGGATGCACGCCTCAATCTGTCGAGAGGGACGGCACTACGCTGGGCCGATGACAGCGACCTTCTCTGACGGTGGGCAAGCGAGCTTCGCGGAAGCGGTGGCCCAGATGGAGCCTCTGCTCGTCGATCTCCAGGCCGCTCCGGCGTTCCCGTTCCTGTCGCATCCCGAGGTACCGCGGGCCCGTGGCATCTACCTGTTCAGCGAGCACGGGGCACCGGCCTACGTCGGGCAGACCAGGAACCTCCGCAGCCGGCTACGACAGCAAACAGGCGAGAAGAGCACTCACTTCAGCGCGTCATTCGCGTATCGCATCGCCGAGGCCGACGCTGCTGCGTCGGGGATGGACGTCAAGCGCACCCGGGCGGCCCTGAGCAGTGACCCAGCGTTCGCCGAGCTGTTCACGGCGACGCGATCGAGGGTGCACGACATGGACGTGCAGTTCATCGAAGTCGACGACCCGATCGTCCGGACCATGTTCGAGATGTACGTCGCTCTGACGCTCAACACCGTCGAGTACAACTCGTTCGAGACGCACTGACGCCCTCCGCGGGCGGTCGCAGGGGCTTAGGTCGCGTCCTCCAGCATCGCGCGCACCTTCCGCAGCGTGCCGTCGTCTGCTCGGCTGAGAAGCAGGACGACGCGTCCGATCTCGGCGGCGCGACCTCCGTCGGGGCTCGGCTCGTCAGCATCGGGCGGACCATCGAGTGCTTTGCGTCGGGCTTCGCGGATCCGGCTGGTGAATTTCGCCACGTGCGGGTCGCCGGTGAGCGGATCGCGAACAATGAGATCGCGCCGGTAGCCGTCGTAGGTGATCTGCTCCACCTCGCCGTCCGCGCCGTAGACGTCGAGCACGTTTCGCATCTGCCCGAGCGCAGGCGCGCGCTTCCCCACTTCCAGCAGGCGAAGGTACTCAGTGCTGATCCCGAGTTGAACTGCTGCGTCGGAGCGAGACAGTCCAGCGTTCAACCGAAGATCTTCGAGGAGCTTTCCGAGGTGGACGTTGTCCGGTTGACCAGGACCCACGATCCACTTGTCCGGCCACGGATCTTCGTCCGAGACGTCGTCTCGCAGATGCCGAACGCTGTCGCTCACGCTCCGCACTCTACGTGCACCAACTACTCGCGTCTAGTCGCTTGACCGGGGAGTAGTTGTGTTGCATCATCGCTCTATGAGCTATCGAGATGAGCAGATGGATACAGCCGCGTACCGGAGCGACGGAGGTGACGATCGCAGCGTGCCCGAGCACCCGCACGGCATCGACAACCGGGACGGGATCGAGGCGCTGCCGCACGTCGGGCCCGTCGTCGGAGGTGCGCGTCGGGCGTGCAGCTCGCTGACCGTTCAGGAGACGGATTCGCGAACGCGGCGGGCCGTCAAGAACACGTTCCGCGCGGGCGCGGTGGGTGGGATCGTGGTCACGGGCGCGAGTTTCAGCGCCGGGGTTGCCCTGGCGATCGTCCAGTGAGTCGGCCGAGCGGGGCGGCCGGCAGAGTTCGGCCACCCGATCCCGCCGGGCGTCACTCGGGGTAGTAGTCGTCATCGACGATCTATCCGGGGAACGCGGCGCCACGCGACCCGGTTGCGGGCGCGCGACATGGACGTGCAGTTCATCGAGGTCGACGATCCGATCGTCCGGACGATGTTCGAGATGTTCGCCGCTCTGACGCTCAACACCGTCGAGCACAACTCGTTCGAGACGCACTGACCGCCCCGCCCGCCGAGGGCCGCTGCGGCGCTTCGCTTGTGGCCCTGTCCGAGCGACCGCGGTAGCGTCGGGACGTGCCCGTCCCTATCTGCAGCAAGACCACGCCCGCCGAGACGATCTCCTCGCTGGAGGACTGGCAGAGGCTGGCGTCGACACCCGGCAAGTGGGCGGCCGGCTACAGCGCGATGGAACTCGCGCGCCTGTGGCTGACCGACGCCGGCCCCGCCACCACGGCCGAAGCACTCCGCGGCGCCTTCGACGGCCTGACCATCGAGTGCGGTCAGGCAGAGGCTCAGGTGTCTTTCGACCGGCACCCCGGCGGCGTCCGCAACCACGACGTTCTCGCCCACGGACGAACGGCGGACGGCGCGGTCGTCGTCGGCATCGAGGGGAAGGTCAACGAGACACTCGACGAGACAGTCGACGAGAAGTACGCGAAGGCCAAGGCCACACGCGATGCCGGCAAGAACACGAACCTGGACACCCGCGTTGACGAGCTACTCGCCGGAATCTTCGGGCGCGGCATCGCCGAAGATCCCACCCTTGGCGCGCTCCGGTACCAGCTCCTCAGCGCGGTCGCCGGCACTGTCGCCGCCGCCGATGACAACACCATCGGCGCGGCGGTGGTCGTGCACCTCATCAGCACCCCGCAGGCGAAGCCCGAGAAGTTCGCCGACACACGCGCCGCGGTCGACGCCTTCGCCGCCGCGCTCGGTTGCCCGCAGGAGGGACCGCTTGTCGGTCCGTTCGTCGTCGACACCACCGTCCTCAAAGGACCGGCCAACTTGCCGTGCTGGCTGACGGTGGCGGAGACGGCACCCGTCTGACGCCAACCCGGTCAAGTAGAGGCGGGTAAGGAACCGGCCGAACGCGACGAACGGCAGCACGTGCCGTCCACCCCGTCCAAGCGCGCCCCCGAGGACACCGCGCTGGCGGGTGTCCTCGCGCTCCCGATCGCTGGTCAGCTGACGGTCTTCGCCGCGCTCGCTGAACACCTCAGCGGTCACCTACCGCGGGACCCGCCGCGGGTGTCGCGCGCGCTGCGGCAGAAGGAAGCCGTGGACTGTCTGCGGCAAGCGGCCGCGCACCTCAAGCTGCCGGACGGCGAGGCCCCCACAGCAGCGCAGTACGACACGGTCCAGAAGAAGCTCGGCCTTCCGATGACAGTCGCAGCCATCAAGAAGGCGTTCGACCGATGGAGGTTCGCCACCATCGTCGCTAGCGGCACTGAGACGTCCAACAGCGTTCTGCTCCACCACGTCCGCGGCACCCAGCAGCAGGGCGACAGGCTCAAAGACGAAGCCGTCCTGGACGACGTCCGGGAATGGCTGTCGGAGAAGACGGCCACCCAGAACGAGTCCACGAACCGGTACCGAATCTGGGCCAAGGAGACGAAGGCCGAACGCGACGACCTGATCGGGAAGGCGAGGACGCATCAGGCATCCCGGCGGCGCCCCACTCGTTCTCGTCGCTTCGGAGCCATCTACGAGCCGACTGGGACTTCACGCTCACGGCGGCGAAGGGCGACATGACCGCAGCCGAAGCTCACGAGCGGACGCTGCAGCGCATCGAGAAGACCGAAGAGTTCGTGACGATCACCAGAATGGCGTGGCTCTTCTCCCGGACGATCAACGACACGCAGAAGCTGACGGCCCGGCCAGACTTCCCGCCATACACCTGCACTATCGGCGGCACCCGCCAGTGGGCCGTTGAAGACGTCGTCGCCTATCGCGACGGGAAGAAGCTGCCGCACCCGAAGGCGAAGGCTGGCTATCTCGAAAAGCAGGTTCTTGGCGCGAAGGAGATGTGCGCCTTCGCGGGCGTCACGTACCAGCACCTCCGGAACTTGATCAACACCGACCGCGTGTATCCGGATGGCATGAGCGGCGGCGACTCGTACTGGTGGAAACGCAACGCCAAGACCGCCCTGACGCGGCCGTACAAGATTGCGAACCAAAGACCGCAGTAGTTAAGGGCCGACAGCAGCCCGCGCACGGCGAGCAGAAAATAGTGAGGCCGATCCAAGGCTCGACGGCCTCGACGAAAAGCCCGGTTCTCGCGGGTGATCCGGGGCCGTCGGAAAAGTGAAAGCGCACCCTGTCTAACCCGCGCCCACGGCGGAAGCGACGCGGTCGGCAGCGATCAGCCCTTCGTGCTCCCACACGCGGATGACGGTCCAGCCAGCGTCGACGAGGCGCTTGTCGGTGTCGCGGTCGCGGGCCTGATTGCCCTCGATCTTGGCGCGCCACCACTCCGCGTTGTTCTTCGGCCATGTGCCGTGGATCGGGCAACCGTGCCAGAAGCACCCGTCGACATAGACAGCGACCTTCTTGCGTGGAAAGACGAGGTCGGCGCGTCGGCGCATCTTCGGAAGCGGGGCACGGTCGACAAAAAACCGAAGGCCGCGGCGGTGCAGCTCCGACCGCAGGAGGAGCTCGGGTTTCGTGTCTCGCCGCTTCACCGCCTGCATCCGGCGACGAGTCCCAGCGTCTTTCGGGGTCGGCACGTGGTTCAGGTACCCAGTGCGTGCTCGATCAGGATCGGAACGTCGTACGGGCGCACGATGCCGATGCGTGTGGACGGGTCGGGGTTGCCGTATCCGGGCTCGACGACGACTCCCTCGGGGCCGACGACGACCGACGTGACGGCGGGCGCGAGGTCCAGGGCCTCAACGGCGTAGGCGAGCGCCTGCAGATAGCCGCCGCGGGCAACCACCGCAGGCCGGAACGAGTGCTTGCACTCAAGGAGCAGTGCGCTCTCGCCGGGGCGGATCAGCATCAGGTCGGTGCCGAGCGCACCGCCGGCACCGGGGACGCCGTGGGCGACCTTGGGGTAGAGCTCCTCGACGTCGTAGTACCCCCAGGCGCCAGCGGCCTCGAACCAGAGGTCCCACTCCCGGTCCTCGTGATCGGTGACCAGGTACGCGGGTCCACGGGAGGAGTCGCCGAGCGGGTGCCGGGAGACGACGTGCGCCCCTGCGGTCCTGAGGCCGTGGAGGACCTCGCCGAGGACCGCGAGATGAAACAGTCGGCCGGTGAGCTCCGGCGACGGTCCGACGACCTCGCGGGCCAGACGCGCGAGCTCTTCGGGGTCACCGGCGGCCTGAAGCGCCCTGGCGACCGGGACGAGCAGTCTCCACGGGTGTCCCTCGGCGGCGACGGCGGCGAGGTCGGGCGGTGTCGGCGAGGCGGGCGTGACGTCGGAGAGCGGCTCGACGTCCAGGAGCGTCAGCGCGGCCTTGGCGCGACGGACGGCCTGACGGTGGTGGGGGTCGCCAAGCTTCTCGGCGTCCCTGACCAGCGGCACGAGCTGGTCCAGGGTCCAACGCGTCACGGTGCTGAGAAGGGTCTCGGGTACGCGCCGGCGGTCGCGGCCGACGAACGTGCGCGGTGGCCAGCCGGCGATGCGGGTCCGTGTCCACGACGTCCCCGGACGTGGGCTGCTGGAGCGGTAGTCGCGCGTCTCGGTGCTGGCGGGAAGCGCGTCGAGCCAATCGCGTGGGTCCTCGGGCCACTCGGCCAGCGTGGTTTGCAGGCGTTCGAAGAGAACACGGCGGGCGCGCCTGCGGACCATCGAGGGTTTCCAGTGGCGTTCGGCGACGTCGTCGGCGGCGCCGAGCGCTTCCCAGAGCTGCCCTTGGCCGCTCCAGGACCGCAGGACCTCGACCAGGCCGCGCTGCGGAATCGGCGGCGGTTCGGGGGTCGACCCGAGGTCAATCAGGTCAGGGTCGAGAGCAGGCTCTCCAGGAACTCCCATTGACCCTCCCCGATCAGCTGCTCGGCGGTCACCACGCGGGCCTTGAACGTGTCGAGCGTCTTCGGCTCAAGCTGGGCCAGCAACGGGCCGGCGCCGAGGAGGTACCCCTCGAGGAGGAGCTGCTCGAGGTCGACGTCGCCGCCGAGCGCCAGCCCGCTGGAAACGTAGCCGGGGACCGCAAGGAACAGCGCGGGCCCGACCACGGGCTGCAGCAGCCCGAGGTGCGCGGCGTAGAGCCCCTCGACGACCTCCTGGACGCGGTCGACGTTCACGTTGGGCTGCCCCTCGGTCAGCTGGTCGAGGCGCGGGGCCAGCGCCTCGTGGAACTGGCCGGTGTCGATGGCGGGGACGGGGACGCGTGCGAAGCGACGGCCGAGTGCCTGTCCGAAGCGGAAGACGCGGTGGGCATCCAGCGCGTTGTAGGTGCCCAGAAGCTTCCAGTCACGGCCGGCTCGGTAGACGATCTCACCGCCGGCGCCGTCGACGAGCCCCTCCGGGTTGACGACTTCGTTGTCGGCCTCATCGCTGGGTTCGAGGCGGATCGTGGCAGCGTCGCTGGTGCCGGCGGCCCGCCCGAGGGTGACGGCCCTACCAGAGAGGAAGGTCAGGAGTCCGCCGAAGATGCGGTCCATGTCCGCGCGGTTGGCCTCGTCGAGGATCAGCCAAGTCTTGTCGCGCACGGCGTCGAGGACGTAGCCGGGCTTGAACCGAAGGTGCCCTTGGTCGTCGACGGTCTCGCCACCGACGAGCTCGCGACTGGTCCACCCCTCCTCCGGGGTCACCACGAGCGGCGTTCCCTTCGGCGCGGCCGCGAGCCCGTAGGCCCCCGGGTCCTCCTGCGCATCCTGGAACGCCTCGAGCAGCAGCGTCGTCTTGCCCGTGCCGGGAGGGCCGATGAGCATCACGGCGCGCGACGACGCGATCGCCAGGCGAAGCATGCGACGGATCCGCTCGTCGACCACCAGTCGCTCGTGATCGGCGGGCAGCACCACGACGGGTGGTGGATCGAACTCAAGCTCAACTTCGGTGTCCGCATCGGTGTCGGCCGTGGGGACGACCTCGACGCGTTCGACCTGGTCGTGGTTCTCGCGGAGGCGATCGGCGATCGTGCCGCCAGCAGGCTCGTAGACGGTCCACGCGTCGACGTCCCTGGCTTCGTGAGGCACGATTGCTGCGACGACGGCCTTTCGTCCCGACTTGGCGCCGATGATGTTGGGCGCCTCAGCGGCGACTTGGTGCTGCAGCGTCGTGTCGGCGAGAACGACGACGAAGATCGAAGCGTTCTTGTTGCCCTTCTGGACCGCGCGGGACGCTACGGTCGACGATTTGCCCACCCGAGTGGTGTAGACGATCTCTTCCGGGTCTCCGAGGGCTTCGGTCAGGTACTGACTGAACGGCACCATGGCTGGGACGCTCGTTGCCGCTTTGTCTCGGCCAGCCAGAGCCTCGGCGATCTCCATGTTCTTGCAGACTAGAGAGCGCTCATCTTCTTGTGGTGGGCGTGGAGGGCGTCGATGAATCCGTCGACGAAGCGGAGACGGCCCTGGTCCGCCCGCTTGAGGAATCCCGCGGTGGCGCGCAGCGACAGCGGCTTGGGGTCGTGGTCGAGGAACGTCTCGAGTGCCGGGCGCTCCCATTGGACGGGGAACGACGAGCGGTCGACCTTCCACGCCTGGCCGTTTTCGCCCCATGCGGCGTCGGGCCACCGCATTCCGGCGACGATCTCGGTCTCGGTGAGCTCGGGAACCTCACGGGGCTCCGCTAGCGCCTGGCCGAGCCACTTGGCCATCGGCACGGTGACGGCGTTGCCTACGAGCTTCCAGCGGGCGCCGAGGCGGTGGGGCTGTTCGGGCTGCGCCGCAACGGTCCAGTCGGTCTCGAAGCCCTGCATGCGTTCGGCGTCGCGGATGTCGGGCGTGACGATCCGTCCGTCGGTCATCCAGATGGCCGGCGGCGACGGGATCCCGATCGTCGAGCCGCCCTTGAGTGTCGGGACCGCATCGACGGCCCAGCCGAGTCCCCGGACACCCTCGGTCCAGTAGAAGCCGCACGCGCGGCCGTTTCGCTCGCGCTCCTCGATGACGGGACCGGCCTCGTCGGGAAATAGGATCGTCCGCGGGTCCTCCGTGCGAGACGCGAGGAGAACGACCCGTCGGCGACGTTGAGGCACACCGAACGCGCGGGAGTCGACCACGCGGTAGGCCCAGCGGAACCCCATGTCGCTGAGCGAGTCGGTCAGGAATCTCATCGCCTGGCCGCGCTCGAGCTGCAGCATGAACGGCACGTTCTCGAGCAGCAGCCACTTCGGGGTGGTGGCGGGGTCGGAGACGAGCCGGAAGACCTCCCCCACCAGCCCGGACCGGTCGCCGGTGATGCCGGCGGTTCGTCCGGCTTGCGAGAGGTCCTGGCACGGGAACCCGGCGGCGACCAGGTCGACGTCCCCGAGCGACGGAAGATCACGCACGTCCTCCACGATGCTCACGTCGGGGAAGCGGTCTTCGAGGACGCGCTTGGCGCCGGGTTCGATCTCGCACAGCAGCTGGCTGTGGTGGCCGGCCTGCCGGAACCCCTCCTCGATGCCGCCAATGCCCGCGAACAGGCCAGCCACACGCAGCGACTGCCGCGGCTCCGGGAGCGTCTCGGGGAAGGGCAGGGTGGCGGCGAGCGGCTTCATGGGAGAGGCCCCGGACGCGGTGCCGAGCACCGGATCCAGGGCTGACTGAATCTACGTTCCCTCCCGGACGGCACCCAGAGCTCTTACCTACTGAGTATTTACTGAGCTCACCTACGCTTGCACGACCGGCCTCTATCGGCCTCTTGCCGTTTACTGGATCGACACTGACCAACGGAGCGGCTATGAGGAACTACTGGGTGTTCAACATCGGGACGGGGACGGAGGCGCCGCCGGAGGACTGGATCGGCGTCTGGCGTCATCACACGCAGGAGATGTGGTTCCCCGGCAACCGACGGCCGTCGGGGGTGCGGCCCGGAGACCGCGCAGTGATTAACGGATCGCTGCGCCGCGGGTTCATCGCGGTCGTCGAGGTGGCCTCCGAAGCGCCGGAGGTCAACGAGGGCGGCTCCGAGGCGGACCGGCAGCGGTGGCCGTGGAAGTTGCGCTACCGGGTCCTGGTGGCAATCCGCGCGGATCTTCACGCCCCGTCGCTAGAGGACGTCGAGTGGGAGAACCCGCTGAGGTTGCGCCGGCAGTCGCACGTGCAAACCGACGAGGCAACCTACACCCGGGTGGCGACCGCCATCGTCGGGGCCGCCGCTCGAGCCGTCCTGACCTAGGAGGCCTTCTCGATCGTCCAGTGCGCCGACCTACGCGCCGCGATATCCGTCGAGAAGTTCGCCGGAGCCAGGAGGCCGACGCTCTCCCCGAGCTGCTTGGCGGTGAGCTCCTCGTTCGCGCCAGCGGGGTCGAACGCGACTACCTCATCCTCGATGCGCGCTGGCGCAAGGACCCGCAGCTGCTCGTTCCTGAACGCACCGGCGGCTTCGGCTGCCCGGAATCGCTCCTGCCACTCCGCACGGCTCATACGGATCTCCGCCGCCCGGTTCGCGATCTCGACGTCCGTGGAAGAAGCGATGAACGCGACCTGCCGCTCGGGGTCTGGCTCGTCAGCCGTCCCGCGGCGCTGCTCCTCCCGAGCCGCAGAAAAGCGCTTCAGCTTTACCCTCACAGGCGAGACGGCCTTCTCGTTCAGCCACCGCATGACATGAGGCGACGCCTTCATGAACGCCAGTGCAGCCAGAGCCACGACCACGTCCGCGACCTGTTCGTCGTGGTCCTGGTCATCGGCGGCATCCTGTACGCCGGCAACGCGTTACTGATAGAGGCGGGCGCCAAGACCGACCCGGCAGACCGCCGAGGCCAGGCAGACGCACGCTTCAGCGCGAGCTGCGGACGACATCGCGGGCCGGGGAGCGACACACCGTCGCGCGCCTCGGGGTCCGGGACGCTGAACCGAGCGCAAGAACACCACCCTGCGTACCGTGCTGAGGAGGTCAGCGAAACGACGCCGATGACTAAGAGGCTCTCGTCGCTCACAGCGGAACGGACGACAAAAGCAGGTGCTACCAGCGGGCGTGATCGCCGGGACGGGCATCGCAGGTGGCGCATCGGGCGCGCCGACGACCGACGGTGCGGCATCATCCGCCCGAGCCTGCGCTCCAAACCGCGCTTGGCCCAGACGTCCCAGACCAAAAAGCGGCCCCGGGGTAGGCCCGGGTCATGGGGAACGAAAAGCGGCGGGTCTCCCCGCCGCTCAACAGTCCTTGCTGCGTACATCCGGCCACGGAAGAGCGCCTCGCCACCATAGCGACAAAGACCGCCCTGCCGACGTGGCACCGCGACCACCGGTCGCCACAGGCCAGTCCCTGCGCCGCTAAGTCACGCCTCCGGCCGCGAGAAACTCAAACCCGCGCCGGCCGCGCCCTGGAAGGGGCGCCATTGCCGGATTCAAGCCTTCGCAGGCCGCGCGCGCTCCCGCGGGACCCCTTCCGACCGATGATCCGTCCTCGCTGACCGGGCGCCCGTATCGCGCCAGCTCGGCGACGTCTCAATTACTCCTACCGCAGCAGGTCCTGAGCCATGTTCCGGACCGACCGCTGCATCACGTCCCGTGAGCAGGTCGGCGCGAGACGACGAAGACAGTTCGACTGCGCTAGCGGGCTGCGCGGCGGGCCAGTTCCGACAACGTAGCCCCGTCAGCCGTGTGTCCATCCGCGAGCACGGCGGAGAAGCCGGTGTCCGGGTTCGCGCGCAAGAACCGGACGCCACTTTCCACGAGACGTTCGACTCCGTCACGAAACCCGAGGCGGTTCCGGGGGAAATTCGTCGAAGTCCGAATTTGCACGGCGGATGCTGGCCGAGATGCGTCCGGGCGGATCATTTCGAGCGCCGAGAGAAGGTCGGGCGCACTCTGACCTTCGTATGCCCAACCCCCGGAGCCGAGCTCGACGGTCCAATCTGAACCCGTTAGAGCAGCGAGTCGGGCTTGGTGCTCACCGGCGACCCAACGGGTCCAAAGTTGTCGAGCTGCCGACGGGACGAGGCCGACTGGTGGATCCGTCAGAAGGCTCTTGACGGCCTCAACTGCCGATTCATCGCCCCAGCTCGCCTCTAGCCACAGGGTCCCCCCGTCGCCTTCGATCAATCCAGGGGGCAGCGATCCAGTTCCGTCCATCACTCCAACGAGGGCTCGAACTCGGTCATCCACGCCTCTGATGCAGAAATAGCGTTCGCAGTCAGCAGCCGGCAGCACGTACTGCCAACCCGGGGGCCACTGCACGTTGTTGCGTTCGAGCGTGACGCACTCCTCTGCAGGAGCGACCAGGGGCATCAGACGCTTGTCGCCTCGCTTCTTGAGCCGCTCAGTCAGCGCCTCGGCGGTACTCCCTGTACCGCCGAGCGTCCGAACCAAACGTCTCCACGCGTCTCCGCGGACGACCGAGTCAGAGGGGTCTAGACCTGAGCTCCAGAGCAAGGTTCCCAACGCATCGCCGTGGTCGACTTCGGACGTCCGGCGGACGACTATCGAGTAGCGATCCTCCCGAAGAACGAGGAAGGCCAGGTCGTCGACCTTCATCTCGAGCCAACTCATCGGCTCGTCGATTGATCCGCCAACGAACCCAGTGGGAGCCCACTCCAGAACGAGTCGATGGGGTGGCCCGTTCCCGGACCAGCGCAGCAGGCGCCGTTCCCCCGGCTCCACTGCGAGGGCCTCTGCGATCGACCGCGGCAGTTGCCATCCGGGCTTGCCTTTGAGGATGAACTCATTGACCTTCAACCGAAAAGCCCACCCTTCTTCGAGAAGGAAGCAAGTGCTGAGATCACCGATCCAGCGAAGTGCCATCAGCCCTCGCCCACAGCCCGGATCGTCCCGCCACCGTGCCGAGTGAGCCGTGGCCGCATGACGACTCGCTGCGGGCGCCGGAACATTGCGTCACCGCCACTCGAATAGACGAACGCCTCGCCCGGTGCCAGTTTCGCGAGCTGAGGGGAAGTTACGTCGCTCGCGAACCCGGAGTTGACCTTCTTAACGTGGTCCAGCCATTGCGGGCTCATGAAGCGATGTGCCACCACTACGGACGAGAGCTCGATGACCTCTCTCGGTACCGACGGCGGGTTCTGCGAGGCGATTACAACGCTCGTCCCCTTGTGGCGCATCTCCCGAATCGACTCGACGATTGCGCCCGTGAGACGTGGGTTGTCCATGTACTTGTGGGCCTCGTCGAAAACGACCAGGCGGTTGAATCGCTTCCCGGACGAGTCGCGACCTTGCGTGAACGCCCGGAGCAGGACCATGAACAGCGCGAGCGCCTCGTCTTTCTCCATGAACGGGTCGCGGACGTCGACGATGACGAGACGGCCCGGCTGCACCAGGTCCGTGACGCCCCCCGAGTCGGAAACGAACTTCGCGACGAAATCGAGGCGTGTCTCGGCGATGTTCTTTTGAGAGGCCGTTAGGCGACTATTAGCGATCGCATCCCTGAGACCCTTGAGGGACAAGTCGTTCCTCAGCCCCTTCAACAGTGTAGTGATGGTCTTCACGTACATCTGGTCACCCCCTTCAACACCCATGAGGAGCTTCCAGTCGTTCACCACCAACTCATCGGGGCGCAGAAGCAGAGGATGCACCGGCAGTCGACCTCCGAACTCGGCGTGGCGCTCTGTCGTGAGGTCGCTTGGGACGACAAGATGGATGTCTTCGATCGGTCGCGGCGCGGCACCCATCCCTCCGAGCTCCGCGACCTGTGCCTCCGTTGCGTTCGCATCCACCATCGATGCGAACTCGGGGAGATACGTCTGGTCCGTGGAGAAGTGAAAGACAACGACTCCGAGGGGGTTCGACAGCCGATGGAGAGCCGGCTCGCGCATGAGCGCCGCTTCGATCACATTCCCGACCGTGTAACTCTTTCCCGCGCCTTGTACACCGAAGATCGAGATGACGTTCGTCCCATCGACGTCGATTGCCACAGGCCGACCGGTCGCAGCGTGGCGACCTACGACGCCGTACTGCTCGCTTTCAAGGGCCTGGCCAATCAGAGCGACGTCTGCTGGCTCGGGACCTTCGGCCGGCGGTACCGGAGGCAGCGTCTCCGACTCATCGACCTCGGGGTCGTCCTCGGCAACGGGCACGAGGATAGGGTGCGGCGTAGGGCGCTCAATCCTCCTGACCTCGCGCACCTCCGCGAGCGCCGTCGACTCAAGAATGCTCGGCTCATCAACCTCCAGACGGGCCGAAGGGATGGTCTGCAGGCGTGTGGGGGCCGAGTCCAGCATCCGCAGAACGCGCGCGCGAGAGACTCGGTGCACCGCCACCCTGTCAAAGGTCGTCTCTTCGTCCTCGCTCGTGTCCCCCAAGTCGAACACAACGGCATGCATGACGAACTGGACGTCGAAGCCCTTATCGAGCGACATGATCAAACTTCGAGCGCGCGCCGCGTCTGCAGCCGCCATGTGCTCATGCCTCGTCGCCCGATCCAGGTACCGGGACAGCAACCTGCTCAACCTGCGCGTTCTCATCGCCGACACCAACTCAATCTGCGGTCGGTCGGACATACCGAAAAGCGTCGATCCGAGAACCATCAGCGAGTTGTTCAGCTGCGCTGCGATCCCGTCGAGGAACGCAGCCGGGAGAGTCCCGGGCAAGTCCTTCCGAGCCTTTACCTCGACCAGGTGAACTTCGAGACAGCGCGCATCTGCACGCGGGCGGACAAGAGCGAGGTCCGTACGGCTGAGCGCCTCGACGCCTGCGGACCCGAGCTCAAGTTCTTCCCTGAAGAGGTCCTGATGCAGATCGAGAGGAACGACCAACGCCTTACGCAGGATCCCTTGGGCTTCGAGGTGAATGCCCGCCAGGCCCAGGGAGACAGCCTCCAACGCATGGGTTGGGGCACTGAGAAGGCGCAGCGCAAGTCCGGGATTCAACGCGTGCATCGAATCGAGGAGCGATTCGACGCGCTCCGACGACGCAGATAGACCGTAGGCCTCTAGGGCAGGCCGGACGAGCTCAGTGAGTTCGAGTCTAGATCGGGTCGAGACAACGATGTTCCGCGTCGAATGGAGCGGTTCCCGCTCTTCTGCGTCGATCAAGTAGCGGGGGTTGTCCTTCCCATCCTTCTCCGAGTCGAGAAACTCCTCGGTAAAGACAGGGTCCAGGACTAGCACCCAGTCCGAGGTCCGATGTACTGCGTCGAGCACAGCTCGTTTGACGCGTCCCAAGCGCAACCGAACAGCTGGCACGGTGCCGCCCGCGTCTGCGCCGAGGAGCTCCGCCGTGGCAAGCGCACCACCGCGGTACGCCGCCGCAAACGGATCGTCCGAGTCCGGTGTGACGACGTGCTCGTCCCACTGCGGGTCAATCCCATTCCCGCCAGGGCGGAAGACCACGACTGGATCAATCAGAACACCGCCGGCGAAGAAGGATCGACGCTCGCTCAGCGGAGGGACCGGTACTGCGTCGAGCTCGAACCAGTCGACGAAGACGCTGAGGTGCGCGGGAAAACGCTCCGGGGCTTCCGCAAGCGTCGAGAGTTCGTGTTTACTGTAAGTCAGTTTCGGGGCGAGCACATCGCCCGAAGACGACACGAGCGCGTCAGCTGCGTCCTTGTTCTTTGCGCGGGCCGACTCCGGCTCGGCCATGAACGCGTCGAGTGCAGCGCCCGTCGCGGAACGCTGAAGATCGGCTGCGAACAACCGGACGACGAACCGCACGTCCGCGGTCCTCACATCCGCTTGGAGAGCCAGCAGGACCTCAAGAATGAGCGCTCCGTCTCCGGGTTGGACGACGTTGAGCTGCAGCGTCGAGACGTAGGGGTGAGTGCTGAGGTACCGGCGGACCCTACGCACGATCTCCTCGGGGGCGATACCGCCGAGTCGCCTCTGGTTACCGACCAGACGACGTCGTATCTCGGCCACCCGCGGGGCGATGTTCGAACTAGACGGCGGAGCCCACAAGCCCCATTGCAGCGAGAGGGACTCGAAGAAGCGCAGCTCGCGCCCACCGACGACGATGACGTGAGGAACGTTCTCGGGGCCAAGGCTCGAAGCCAACCGTACGAGCCGTTCACAATCGCTGTCGTCGACATCCTCTACCTCGGCCGCCTCAAGAAGCTGCTGATGATGGCGGACGAGCCACAGGAACCGAAGTGGATGGAACGGTCCGACGAGAACGAGTTCCGAGGCCGCGTCGAGGCGTACCTGATCAAGTCTCAGCAGGGCGCGCCGCGTAACCTCATCCGACTTCTCGAGTTCTGAGCGCCACGCTTCCGCGTAGGCAACCGCTGCCTCCTGCACTTCGCGGAGGTCTGCGGTCGCCAAGCAGATAGGGACGTCGTCGCCGACAAGCAGCTGGTTGCTTGACACCGCTCGGGCGACGGCCTCTCTAGCGTCGAGGAAAGCTGACGGGAGACCGTCGATGGTCTCATCAGCCACGATGGTTCCGTCGGGGTCCAGACGCCAGTTGATCGGGTCCCGCGGATCAGAGAGCACCATCTCTTCGACGCGGGCGAGGGGCTTCGGTACGAGCATCCGAAACGATCCTGGCGCTCCGTCAAATCTCATAACAAAATCGTGAGCCAGAGATCCGGCCGCCCCCTCCGCTGGCCGGCTGTAGGCGACGTGCGGCATTCCAACGGCCCCCCCTGCGGCGCGGCGGGCTCGAACGGAGGCCTCCGCCATTCCGCCGACATCTGCCTCAATTGGCGCGTCGCCCGGATCAGCTTCCTTTACTACGAACGCCTCGCTCTCAGCCTCCTTCTGGACGAAGTTGTCTTCGTCAACGGCCTCCACGCGCAAGACATACGTGCCGGGGTCGAGGTCGTCGACGTCGAGCTTCACACTCCAGGTCAGATCCCCGCCGCGGCCGAGGGAGGTGACCGCCTTACGCTTTTGGATGCCAACGTCGATCAAGGCATTCGATCGCTCCGGCCGATGCATCACATACAGCCGCAGGTGGCTCAGGCCCGAGATGGACTTCGGCGGCGGAGTGCAACGGATCGACGCGGTGATCTTCGGCTGTCCGCCTCGAGTTGTGGGGGGATCCAGATCGTGGTCCAGATCCCCCTTCAGCCCAAGGAACATCAGCTGGCTTATGGACGCGGCCGCAGCCTGCTTCTCGATCAACCGTGTGGCGGGAGCGTCTGCAAGCTCGTCCGCGAGCCCGCGCGCGACATCCCACCGGTCCGGCGAGGCCTGCTCAAGTACACCTAGGAGGCTCCTCCGATCCTGCTCGCTCTCGTCGTCGTCACTCTCGGGGAAGACGTTGCGGACTCGATCCGCGGCCGCCTCAGGGGTCGCGAGTCGCTCCATCTGCTGAAGGTTCCGTCGCAGTCGCGACGGAATCTCCTCTTCGGGCTCATCGACCAGGCCGCTGTCAGGGATCAAACCCAGGGCCGACATTGCCTTGCCGAGACCTTGTGCATTCGGCCTGCTCAGGGCGTCGCTGGTGAAGCGGGCGACAGCTTTTTCGGAGACGCCGAAGTCATTTCTCCGGAGGACCTCCCGCGCGACGACTTCGACCGTCTTAGCGAAGACTGGGTCGACCTCCGTGAGCTTGAGGCTCGCCTGAGCACGGGCGTCCTGGTAGAGGGTCGACGTGTCGATCACCTCGAAAGTCGTAACCCCGAAACTGTCCTCGACTGGCAGCTGACTTCCCGCCGGAATCAGCACGACAAGCTTCAAGCCCGAAGTTTCGGATTCATTCCGGTGCTCGACAACCTTGGCCGGCGCCGCGTGCCATGGCTTCTTGGGGTTGGCGGTGACGAGGCAAAATCGCTCGTCGCTTCGCGCATCGTCGTGCAACCGCTTGGCTACCTCTTCGGCCAGCTTCGCTGGGATGTGCGGGACCTGGGCGCAATGCCCCGGACCGCGCCGAGCGACGACGTCGCGAATGCGCGACGCCAGCACGTCGATGAGTGTGTCCTCGAAACGACTCATGCGACGGTGAACCTAGGGCGGACGAGCTGCGCCACGAATGCATCGGACAAATCTTTGAACAACCCGGTCTCACGCAACCGTGCCTTGAACCGATCGACGTTGCTGGCTAGCACCCTTGCCACCTCGAAATCGTTCTGAAGCGCGACGGGGGAAGTGGCGATACACAGGCCGTACCGGCGCTCAAGGTGGGTGATGAGCTCGTCGACTCGAAGCGGCTGAGTATGGAACTTTCCATTACTCCGTTGGACCAGCGCCACGAGAGTCAAAGTCTCGAGGAGCCCCGCTCCCATGGCGGCGCGGCGGCGACTCCTGCCTCCCAGCGGCTGACGCAGCATTCCGTTCGCGGTGTTCTTTGCCATGAGCGAGTCGAGCAACTGCCGGTGGTAGCCAACCCAGTTGTTTGCTTTCAAGGCGACGAGCAAACCGTGGTACGTCCTGAACGGGCTCATTCCGAGGGATCGATACTCGTCAACGAGCCGCTCGAGTTCGGTGAGATTGTCTTTGTCCTTCGCATTGTCCTGCAGCAGACTGTCCATCTGGGCTTCGAAGTACGCGTCGAATCTCGGTCGGTCGCCCTCCCGCTCACTCGAAGCGAGTTCATCGATCGACTCCGGCATGGCCACGCCTCGCTTATGTGCGGCTTCTGCATACTGGTGAAGCTTCTTAAGGGCCATATGGGCCTGAACGTAGCGCTGGAGGGTTTCATCTCGGACCTGCCACGACCGCTCCGCCAGCTTGGCCATTTCCGTTCCCCGGTCTTCGCCGAAGTCCACCACGAGATCGAGAATCGGATCCTCCGCCGGCGCGGTGCCGTGGTCGTCGACATGGGTGACTATCTCGGAGATCGTCAAGAGATCGAGACCGAGGTGAAAACCGGTGAGACGTTGAAGGTGCGCGATCAAGGACATCCGCGGCATCTCGTCTCGGTAAGCGATCAGACGACGGACGTCATCTGCGTAGAGCCTGGCCCGCTTTGACGACAGGGGCCGAGGCGGCACGGGCACTTCGTCGTTTGGTTTTGCCGCGAGGTCCGGTGCGTACCTGTCGCCCAGAAGGGATAGAGCAAGGGTCACGATGTCCGAGTCGCCTCCATCAGAGCTGGCGATCAGCTTGCGGAGATCTTTGAGCACTCCTTTGTCCTCGTGCCACAGCCAGCCGTAAACGGCGAGCGAGGCGTTCGAGTCATCGGAATGTTTCGTTGTGCTCCGAAGACGGATTGCCTCTGCGTGCAGCGGGCGGGCGACAGAGTACTGAGTGGGATCTCGCTTTAGGGGGCGTACGAGGTCGGCACGTAGCCACGCCTCCGCTGCCCCAAGATCGAAATCCGAGAATACGGCCGCATCGGAATTGTTCATCTCCTGTGCCAGATCCGCGATCGTCTTGAGAGGCACGGTCCTCCGCACGGGCACACGGTTGTCAAGGAGAATCCGCAGCCAGAGCTGCGTGAGCAGTGGGTCCCAGCCCACCGCGCGGACGTCTACGGGGGTGATGAACTCAAGCCGGAACTCGTTGTGGGGCTTACGAAGGACCGTCATGCCTCTGCTTCCATTCTCAAGGTCGCCTGACCGGGCTCCCGGACCACTCGGAAGAACTCACGGTCGTCGCGAGAGAGCAGCAGCGCATTCGTTGGTAGCGCTGCAAGCTGATCCTTAAAAACCCTCAAGTTCAGCCACGCCCCCTGCATCTCGGCGCGAGACGGCACGAACCCGTCGTTGATGCGGCCGAGTGTTTCGAACAGGTCTAGGTCTATCTCAAGCACGGCCGAGGGATGTTCCGTGTAGTGCAGCAACAGAGTGTCAGGCGCGTACTCCACGAAACCAGCACTCTCCCGCTCCTGTTTGATTGTCAACGCAAAGGACGTCGCCTGGTGCAGCACGTAACTACGGTCCGAGCCTCCCACCTCGGGGGCAAGGCTGATTCCGAGCGAGCCGGCGAAACGTTCGTTGTAGAGACCTTCGCTGTGCGAGATCGCTCGCACGACTCGGTCTCGAGCGGCATCGTCGACTCCTTCGAGCAATGCCTCGAACTCGGTGAGGCGACGGTGCGGAAACATCGACGCCCAGGCGGACCCCTCAAGCGTCAGGAAGCGCAACCGCCGCAGACCGCCGTGGACGAACTGGACGAACGCGATGTCCGTTATCTCGCCTGACCTGACCGACTGCCGGAGCTCGTCGAGCATGAGTGCGTGCCCGTCGGGTCCGTCCGCTCCGGAGGAGCATCCGGCGTCAGAGCCCAGGGCCCAAGCGCGCGCATCCTCGGGTGGGTCAGTCGTCGTCGTTCCGACATCGAGAGCGCTCAAAGCAAACATCAACCTGTCGCGGGGTGCGGCCGGGTCGCCGAGATGCGTCACGGTCGGTGAGGCTCCGAACAACGCATTCGAGAGATGTCCCGCCACGAGTTGCGCAGTAGCCTGACTGTCGCTCTCGTCACTCCTTCTCACCAAGTCAACGATCTCGTGACACGGTCGGTTTCCGACAGTCATAAAGGACAGTCCGGACCGGAGATCACGCATCGTGATGTGCAACCGCCTCCGGAGCCGCACCACGTCCAGCGTCTGGCGAATTCGTTCGGCTGCACGTGGTCCGGACACGGGGTCACTGAGAAGTGAGGCGTTCGCACGGGCGTAGCAACGGTCCTTCGCAACGCACGTCACGCACGCGGACCAAAGCCGAGGGTCACTGAACCGCGCGATCGTGGCGCTCACGATGTCGTTGCTGAACTCATCTGTCGCCAGGGTCAGCGCCCTTAGGTTGAGGTTCACGACTAGCAACCACTCTTCGGCGCCCGAATCTTTTCCCTGGAGGACATTGTTGATCGCGGCGCTCAGTGCCGGGAACTTCGCGCGGCGTTGCGCATCAGAGATGAAGTCGAGCAGCCGGCCCTCGTTGATCGCGATGAGCTTCACCAGATCGCCTGTTGGCGCAACCTTTTCGCCCGCGAATGGACGGAAAAAGTGCTCAAGCACTTCATCGTTGGCCTCGCCACCCTCGTCCTGGGATCCGTCCCAGTTCGTCTCGAAGATGCGGCCGTCGAGATCTGACGTGGTGCCGTTCCCCGCATCCCTCACCGACTGGTCGGCACCTCGTTCCCTGAGGCGCCGCTCCAGCGTCTGGATGAATGCCGTTTTGCCATCACCGGCGTTGCCGGTGATCAGCACAAGTCGGTGCTCACCAGCCTCGACGGCTTGAGTGAGCTGGTCGTCGATGGCCGTCGGAACATAAGTCCAGTGCCCGAAGTCGTCTAGTCCGCGGGTCCCCGCGTTCGACGTCCGACTCTGGCTGAACAGCGCGTTGATCTCATCTCGGTAGGGATTGTGGTTCGGGCTGTCGGACGTGCGGCTGGGCGGGTCCGCCCTGATCAGCTCACCAGCCTTGACTGAGCCCACGGCGTCCACGAAGGCGGCCGCGAACGCCCCCGCGCTTCGGAAGCGCTCCTCAACGGCTCCCGTCGCCCGTTTCAGCACTCCGACGAGTTGCCCATCGAGCGGTACACGATCAAGCCAATCGGGCAAAGCGGTCACGCCAACCCGACGCCCAGCCATCATCTCGCAGGCAGTGACCGCCAGCATGAAGACGTCCGTTCCTTCCGACCACCCTGTCTCGCCAATGTCGGGCGGGGTGTAGTCCTTGGTTCCGATAACCGTGGTCCCGGCCTCGGCAGTCTTGGCCGAGATGTTGAAGTCAACAAGCACCGGCCGTCTATCGAGACGCATGATCACATTGGCCGGCTTCACGTCACGGTGAAGAAGCGCGTGATTGTGAAGGTGATCGAGTGCAGATGCCAGCCGTTCGACGACTTCGGCCGTCCGCTGAGGAGAGAAGCGCTGTGCGTTCAGGGTGTCCAGTAGCGATTCGCCGACAACCCACTTCGTCAGGAGGAACTTCGTTCGCACGTGAAATTCAGCGGTACCTCGTCTGTACGAGTCGAGCGTGTCAATGAACCTGGGCAATGCCAGGTTCGGGTGGTCTGGAACATCCCGGGCTCGCTGATATTCGGTCTGGATGTCGACCCCTTCGACGCCTTCATGCCGCTCCTGCAGGAACTTGGCCGCAAAGTCCTCCGCCGTCTCAGGGTCTGAAACCCGGTAGACGTGGGCGATTCCACCGGATGCAACGGAAGAGCGCACGACGTAGCGGCCTTTCAGCACGTCGTTCGGCAGCAAGTTGTCGATCACGCCAACAGAGGCAGCCCGCCGGCCGAGCCCGCGCAGTTCCTGGAGGAACGCGCTCGCACTAGGCAGCCGGTCATCAGGGTCGTCCGCAAGGGCCTTCTGAAGCACCTCCCGCAGACCCTTCGGAACTTTGCTCCAGATTGGGTCCCCTCCATCGGGGCGGGCCCCGAAAAGTTGCAGTCCGATCTCGGCGGCCGACCAGACGTCTGAGGCGGCGGTAGCGCGGTGAGCCGCCCCGCGAACCTCCGGGGCAACAAAAGGACCAGTGAGATCCGCCGAAAGGAACCTGCTTACCGATGGGTTCTCGGGTAGCCGAGCAAAATCGAAGTCTGTCAGCACGACCCGACCGTCCGCCAAGACGTGACAGCTCGCGGGCGTCAACCGTCGGTGCACGATCCCTAGCCCATGCACCGACGCGACCGCCGTGAGTATCGCTTCGAGCAGATCCTCGGCGTCGTCGTCGTCAAGATCTGTGGAGTCAAGCCGCGACTCGACTGTAGGCCCGGAGGGCCATTCGGTTACGACAATCAACGAGTCCGACGTCTCGTCCACGTTGTTGACGATCGGGACGACGCCGTCTGCGCCGGCGAGGGTGATCAGAGCGTCCAGGTCCCTCCGCGCCTTCCGAAGCTGTCCTTCGCGCTCGTCACCGGTCGCTAGGGCATCGAAACGAAACCGCTTCAGCCGAGCGATAGGTGCGTTCGGCCCGATGATCGTGTTCCGTGCCGACCAGATCTCCCACGATTCCGCCTCCTCGATCAGCTCCAAGAGCTGCCACGCCCCTACGCGGTCACTCGGCGCAATCGGGCGCGCGTCTCTGGTCAAGGCATCAACGGCCTGATCTATGGCGTGAGACTCCGCGCGCGGAAAGCCGGGAGCGCGCGGGTCGGTCTTCACCGCTTGCAGTAGGTCAGCGGTAACGGTCACGTCGGCGGACGTCCTGCCCTTGATCTGAGGGCGAGTGTCCGAGACCACCACAACCAACGGCTGAATCTGAATGTTCCCGCAGGCTGCAGAGACGGACCTCATCCATGTCGCGAGCTTCTTCGCGTTGCGCCGAACCATGTGGACGGGGTTCGGGACGTAGTAGAGGCCGGCGCCCTTGCCGAAGACCGAAGGCATCTCCCATTGCGAGTCGTTCCCGCGGATTGCGCCCACGAGAGCCTTGACTTCAAGCAGATACGCCCAGCCCTCCGGGCTAACCACAAGGGCGTCGCACTCGGGCGGCTTTCGGCCGTGTGGAATCTCGAAGTTCGACACCACCACCCATCCATCCGGGAGGTCGCGGAGAACGGCCAGGACGGTTCGCTCACCGTCATTGACCGGCTCGCCCAGCTCAATCAGCTTTGCCACGTGACAGTCCTCACGAATTAGGGACGGTGTTCCGACCATCACGGCCGGAGTCTCTTTGGCCCCGGAAGGGCGGGCGTTTCATCGTGCAAACTCCTGGGCATTTCGAGTGCCAGTGTCGGCACCCGCGAAGGGACGGTCGTGCGAGCATCGTCTGATCTGACAACGAACTCAAGGGCAATCGGCGTATCAGCTGCAGCTGGGGCTCCGCCAGTTCGCCTGCGGGGGTTCGGGACTAATTGGTCCACCAATTCAATGGGCCCTTCGGAAAGGGGTGATCGCAAGGGGAGCCCGCCAGTTGACGAGCCAGCGAGCTATCTGCTTACGGCGGTTCGATAGTCCAGGGTTCCGGTGGACGGGAGGCCGGGCCCGAGACGACGTGCTCCAGTCGAGGCGAAAGGCCCGGGCTGTTGTCAGATCTCCAAGACGTCCTCCCGACCACCCCATCCGGTACGACTACGCCATCCCGGCGTTGCGTCGTCGCCGGTCCGTCCCGTGCTGCACCTCCATCGCTCCCACCAGGCCGACGCGCTCGTCGGTGACCTCGCCCGTCTGCTGTCGCAGGTGCCCGGCGATCCGTTCGCGCGGGAGGTCGTCGGGGTGCCGACCCGCGGGGTCGAGCGGTGGTTGGCGCAGTCGCTGGCCGGGACGCTCGGTGCGCGGGACGGTCGTGCCGACGGGGTCGTCGCCAACGTCGACTTCACCACGCTGCGGGCCGTGGTCGACCGAGCGGTCGCCGGGGCGCTCGGACTGCGCGACGACGAGGACCCGTGGGCGGCCGAGCGGCTGCTGTGGCCGCTGCTCGAGGTCGTCGACGCGCACCTGGACGAGCCGTGGCTCGGCGTTCTCGCCGGGCATCTCTCGCGAACGGGCGCCGGGTCCGCCCCGCGTCGCCTGGCCGCCGTCCGGCACGTCGCCCGGCTGTTCGACCGCTACGCCCTGCACCGGCCGGGGATGCTCCGGTCCTGGCGCGACGGGGCCGATGTCGACGGCTCCGGTCGGGCGCTCGCGGCCGACGTCGCGTGGCAGGCCGAGCTGTGGCGCCGGACGGCGGAGCGGATCGACGCCCCCGACCCGGTGACCCGCCTGACCGACGCCGTGCGACGGCTGGGCGCCGGCCAGGGCACCCTCGACCTGCCCGACCGCCTGTCGCTCTTCGGCCTGACCCGACTGCCGCCCACCCACCTCGAGGTGCTCGAGGCGCTCGCCGCCCACCGCGACGTCCACCTGTTCCTGCTGCACCCCTCCCCCGCGCTCTGGGACCGCCTCACCGCCCTCGCCCCGTCCTCGACACCCCTGCGGGCGGACGACCCGACGGCGCGCTCGCCGCGCAACCGGCTGCTGACCTCCTGGGGGCGGGACGTCCGCGAGCTGCAGGTGCTGCTCGCCGCGACGGGCACGCACGGGCACGGCACGGACGACCGGCAGGCCGGTGGAGCGACGCCGGATGTCGGCCCGCCGACCCTCCTCCGTCGCCTGCAGTCCGACGTGGTGCACGACCGAGACGCGCCGGGTACGCCCGCCGGCGGGCGCCCCGACGACCGCGCGCCGCTCGCCGCCGACGACCGGTCCGTGCAGGTCCACGCGTGCCACGGACGGGGCCGTCAGGTCGAGGTGCTGCGCGACGCGATCCTGCACACGCTCTCCGAGGACGCGACGCTCGAGCCGCGCGACGTGCTCGTGCTCTGCCCGGACATCGAGGCGTTCGCGCCGCTCGTCCGCGCGACGTTCGGGACGGACGCGGCGCACGTCGGTGCGGGATGGCCGCCCGACCTGCGGGTGCGGCTGGCCGACCGGGCGCTGCGGCAGACCAACCCGGTCCTCGGGACGATCGACCGGCTGCTCGAGCTCGCCGGCGGACGGCTCGGGGCCCCCGACGTCCTGGACCTCGCCGGCCGGGCACCGGTCCGGCGGCGTTTCGGGTTCTCCGACGACGACCTCGCGCGTGCGACGAGGTGGCTCGCCGACGCCGAGGTCCGCTGGGGGCTCGACGCGGAGCACCGCGGGCCGTTCCGGTTGGCGTCGGTCGACGCGAACACGTGGCGTGCGGGGCTCGACCGGCTGCTCGTCGGGGTCGCGACGACGGAGGACGCGGAGCAGCTCGTCGGTGGGACCCTGCCGCTCGACGACGTGGGCAGCACCGAGATCGACCTGGCCGGGCGGCTCACCGAGCTGCTCGACCGCCTCGACGACTTGGTCGCCCGCTTCGCCGAGCGGCGGCCGTTCGCCGAGTGGGCCGACGAGCTCGCGCGCGCGGCGGACCTGCTCTGCCACACCTCCGAGGCCGACACCTGGCAGCGCCTCGAGCTCGACGGGCTGCTCCGCGACCTGGTGCTCGAGGGGCGCGACGCGCCGTCGTCGCCGCTCTCCCTCGACGAGGTCCGCGACCTGCTCGGCGACCACCTGCGCGGCCGGCCGAGCCGGGCGAACTTCCGCACCGGCCACCTGACCGTCTGCACCCTGCAGCCCATGCGGTCGGTCCCGCATCGGGTGGTCTGCCTCCTGGGCCTCGACGAAGGGACGTTCCCGCGGGGCGCTCCCCGGGACGGTGACGACCTCGTCCTCGCCGACCCGCACGTGGGGGACCAGGACGGCCGGTCCGAGGACCGTCAGACGCTGCTGGACGCGCTGATGGCTGCCGGGGACCGGCTCATCGTCACCTACACCGGCGCGGACGAGCGGACGAACGCGCGGCGCCCGCCCGCGGTCCCCGTCGGCGAGCTCCTCGACGTGATCGACCAGACCGTGCGGGTGCCGTCGGACGCCCCCATGGTTGACGCGCCCACCGGCGGCGTCCCCGCGAGCTCCCGGGTCGTCACGGAGCACCCGCTGCAGCCGTTCGACCCGCGGAACTTCGCTGCGGGCGAGCCGTTCGGGTTCGACGAGGTCGCCCTGGGCGCGGCCGTCGCCCTCGATGCGCAGCGCGCGAACGGTGGTCCGGGAACGGGTGACGGTCGGCCGTTCCTCGCGGCGCGCCTCGAGCGCCGGGTCGAGACCACCGTCGACCTGGGGCAGCTCATCTCGTTCCTCCAGCACCCGGCCCGGGCGTTCCTGCGCCAGCGGCTCGGGGTCTCGCTCCCCCGCGACGCGGAGGAGCTGCCGGCCGAGCTGCCCGTTGACCTAGACCCGCTGGAGCAGTGGGCGGTCGGTGACCGGCTCGTCCGCGCGTTCCGCGGCCGGGGCGACGACGACCGGGCCGCCGCGGCCGAACGGGCGCGGGGCTGCCTCCCCCCGGGCGAGCTCGGGGCCGCGCTGCTCGCGACGCTCGGTCGGGACGCCCGGCTCGTCGCCGACGCCGCGCGGGACCTCGTCGGGCCGTCCGTCGACCTCGGCTCGCTCGACGTCCGGGTCCGCGTGCCGGTCGGCGACGGCCTCGTGCACCTGAGCGGCACGGTCGCCGGAGTGCGGCCCGGCGAGGCGGGTGTCGACGCACCGACCGTCGTCGAGGTCGTCCAGTACTCGCGCCTGGGCCCGAAGCACCGGCTCGCCGCGTGGGTCCGCCTGCTCGCCCTGACGGCGACCCGGCCCGAGGAGCGCTACGAGGTCGTCACCGTCGGTCGACTCCGGTCCGGGGGTAAGAAGGACAAGGCGAGCATCAGCGTCTCCCGCATCTCGTCGCCCGGGGACGACGCCGCGTCCCGGCGGACCGCCGCCGTCGAGGCGCTCGCCCTGCTCCTGGACCTCCGTGACCGCGGGATGCGCGAGCCGCCGCCGCTGTGGTGCGCGACGTCGAACGCCTACGTCGAGCACGGGCCGCGGACCAAGCCGCACAAGTCGGCCTCGAAGGTTTGGGAGACCACCTGGAAGTTCGACCACGAGGACAAGGACGCCGAGCACCAGCTGCTGCTCGGCGGGGTCGTCCCCTATGACGTGCTCGAGGCGTTGGAGCCGCACGACGACGAGGTCGGACCCGGTTGGGACGAGACCGATCCCAGCCGCGCCGGACGGTGGGCGACCCGTCTGTGGACCCCGCTCCTCGCGGCCGAGACGCGGAGCGACGTATGACCGACCACGGGACCACCGCCGCGTCGTTCGACGTCCTCGGGCCGCTGCCCAGGGGCGTCGCGGTCCTCGAGGCGAGCGCCGGCACCGGCAAGACCTTCACCATCGCCGCGCTCACCGCCCGCTTCGTCGCCGAGGAGGGCGTACCGCTCGACCGGCTCCTCGTCGTGACCTTCACCCGGGCGGCGACGAGCGAGCTGCGCGAACGCGTCCGCGAGCGCCTGACGAGCGCGGAGCGGCTCCTCACCGACGTGCTCGACGGCACGCCCGTCCCCGCGAGCGACGAGCTGGCCCATCACCTCGCGGACGTCGCCCCGGACGAGATCCGGATCCGCCGCGACCGGCTGTCCGTCGCGGTCGCCGACTTCGACGCCGCGACGATCACGACGACCCACGGGTTCTGCCTCGCCGCGCTCGACGGGCTCGGCTTCGTCGGCGACGTCGAGCGGGGCTCCCGCTTCACCGACGACGTCCGCGACCTCGTCGACCAGGTCGTCGGCGACCTCTACGTCCGACGGTTCCACGAGCGTCGCGACGACGACCCGGACGGCGACTGGCCGCCCGTCGACCACGCCCAGGCGCACGCGATCGCCACCGCCGCGATCCGCAACCCCGGGGCGGACGTCGTGCCCGACCCCGCCGTCGCCGAGCCGGTCGCCGCGATGCGCGCCCGGCTCGCTGCACGGGCCCGCGACGAGCTCGACCGCCGAAAGCGCGACGCGGCCGTCATGACCTACGACGACCTGCTCGTCCGCCTCGACGACGCGCTGCAGGGCCCCGCCGGCAAGGGTGTCGCGGCGCGTCTGCGAGAGCGGTACGAGGTGGTCCTCGTCGACGAGTTCCAGGACACCGACCCCGTGCAGTGGCAGATCATGGACCGCGCGTTCGCGGAGGCACCGGGCGGCACGCTCGTCCTGATCGGCGACCCGAAGCAGGCGATCTACGCGTTCCGGGGAGCCGACGTCCACGCCTACCTGCGTGCGGCGGAGACGGCCACGACGCACGCCACGCTCTCGACGAACTGGCGCAGCGACGGGCCGCTCCTGGGGGCGCTCGAGGACCTGTTCCGGACGGCGCAGCTCGGGCACGAGCGCATCGTCTTCCGGTCCGTCGATCCGGCCGACGACCATCGCGAGCCCCGCCTGCGCGGGGCGCCGGTCGAGGCGCCCCTGCGGATCCGGCTCGTCGACCGCCAGGCGGTGGGTCTCCACAAGGGGTGTGCGACGGCCGAGCCCTCCCGGCAGGCGATCGCCGAGGACCTCGCCCGGGAGGTCGTGGGCCTCCTGGAGTCCGGGGCCGAGATCACCGCGCCGGGCGGCGCGGCGGAGGGCGTCCGACCGCGGGACGTCGCGGTGCTGGTCCGCCGCAACGCGGACGCCGCGACCGTGCAGCGCGCGCTGCAGGCCGCCGGCGTCCCGGCCGTCATCGGCGGCGCGGGCAGCGTGTTCGCCACCCCCGCGGCGCGGCACTGGCTGGCGCTGCTGGAGGCGCTGGAGCAGCCGAGCTCGCCCGTCCGCGCCCGCGCCCTGGCGCTGACCCCGTTCCTGGACCGGACGGTCGAGCAGGTCGCCGGCGACCCCGACGAGACCTGGGAGGCGATCCACGACCGTCTTCACGAGTGGTCGGAGATCCTCCGCGACCACGGCGTCGCGGCGCTCGAGCAGCGCGTGACCGTGGGTGAGCACGTGGCCGAGCGGCTGCTCGGCGGCCCCGCCGGCGAGCGCGAGCTGACCGACCTGCAGCACGTCGGGCAGGAGCTGCACGTCGCCACGACGACGGAGCACCTCGGCACCAGCGCCCTGCTGGGCTGGCTGCGCCGCCGGGTCGCCGAGGCCGACGACGACCCCGACGCCGAGCGCAGCCGGCGCCTGGAGTCCGACGCCGAGGCGGTGCAGGTCCTGACGATCCACCGCAGCAAGGGCCTCGAGTTCCCGATCGTCCTCTGCCCCTACCTGTGGCACCCGTCCTACATCGACCGGGCCCCGCACCCGATCGCGTTCCACGACCCGGAGGACGGGTTCGTGCGCAAGCTCGACGTCGGCTGCGACCCGGTCGAGTCGGCCGTCGCGATCGAGCGCGAGGAGCATGAGGTCCGCGGCGAGGACCTGCGGCTCGCGTACGTCGCGCTCACCCGCGCCCGGCACCAGGCGGTCGTCTGGTGGGCGGGCACGTCCGACTCGAAGCACTCGCCGCTCTCCCGCCTCGCCTTCGACCAGGCCGAGGACGGGCCCGTTCCGGCGGCGGGCACCGGCGTGCCGGCCGACGACGAGGCCGCCGAGCGGTTCGGCCGGCTCTTCGCCGACCGGCCCGAGGTCGTCGCCGTCGAACGCATCGACCACGACGCGACACCGGCGCGGTGGTCGGGCGGCGGACACGACCGGACGACGCTCCGGGCGGCGCGGTTCACGCGCTCCATCGACCGCACGTGGGGCCGCAGCTCGTTCAGCGGCATCGTCGCCGGCTCCCACGACGCGCACCCCGTCAGTGGAGGGCTCGTCGGGAGCGAGGTTCCCGAGGGCGCGGAGGGCACGGTCGACGATGAGCCGACGGACGACGTGGGTCCGGGCGGCACGCCGGGCGCGGGCCCGGGCGACGGCGTCGCAGCCGCGACCGGGGGCACCAGGTCGGACGGCGAGGGTTCCCCGGCGGCGGCCGGGACCGCATCGAAGGGGGCCGTGCCCGCGACGGCGGTCGACCGAGCCGGACCGGACGGCGATCCCGGACCGCCGGCGGCCGCGAGCGCCCTCGACGCACCCTCCCCCATGGCCGACCTGCCGGCCGGGCGGCACTTCGGCACCCTCGTCCACGACGTCTTCGAGGCCGCCGACTTCGTCGCGGAGGACGCTGACGCCGAGCTGCGCCACCACGTGCACGACGCGATCGCCCGCCGACGGCTCGACCTGCCCGATCCCGAGCGTCTCGTGTCGTCGCTCCGCGGGGTGCTCGACACGCCGCTCGGCCCGCTCGTCGGCGACCTGCCGCTGCGCCGCCTGACGCAGCGCGACCGCCTGAACGAGCTGACGTTCGAGCTGCCCCTCGCCGGCGGGAGCCGTCCGGCCGGGCACGTCCGGCCCGCGGCGATCGGCGCGCTGCTGCGGGAGCACCTGGACGAGGGGGACCCGCTGCTCCCGTACGCGGCGCGGCTCGAGGATCCGTCGCTCGCCACGTCGCTGCGGGGATATCTGACCGGCAGCATCGACCTGGCGCTCCGGACCCGCGGGGAGGACGGTCGCGACCGGTACGCCGTCGTCGACTTCAAGACCAACCGGCTCGGTCCCCGCGACCGCCCGGCGACCCTGCGCGACCACGGACCGGAGCAGCTCGGCGAGGCGATGCGCGACGCCGACTACGCGCTGCAGGGCCTCCTCTACCTCGTCGCCCTGCACCGTTACCTCCGCTGGCGGCTCCCCGACCACGACCCCGAGCGCGACATCGCCGGGCTGCTCTACCTCTTCGTGCGCGGCATGCGGGGAGCCGACACGCCGCGGGTGGACGGCACGCCCACGGGCGTCTTCGCCTGGCACGCGCCCGGCGCGCTGCTCGAGGCCGTGAGCGACCTCTTCGACCGGGGCGGGGCATGAGCACGACCGACGCGGACCCGTTCGACGCCCGGCTCGCGCTGCGGGCCGAGGGGGCGCTCCGGACCTTCAACGAGGCCGGGGTGCTGAGCGCGGCCGACGTGCACGTCGCCCGGCGCCTCGGCGCGCTGGTCGACGAGACCGACGACGCCGTCCTCCTGGCCGTCGCGCTCGCCGTGCGTGCCCCTCGGGTCGGGCACGTGCACACCGACCTCGCCTCCGTCGCGACGTCGACGGTGGTCGACGCGGAGGACGCCGTCGACCTGGGCTCCCTGCCGTGGCCGGCACCCGACAGCTGGGTCGACACCGTCGCCGCGAGCGCGCTGGTCGTTCAGGGCGACGATGACGGGACCCGCGCACCGCTGCGGCTCCTCGGCACGCGGCTCGCACTCGACCGGTACTGGCACGAGGAGCGGCGGGTCGCCGCCGACCTCCGGACGCTCGACGCCCCCGCCGGCGCCGTCGACGAGGTCGTCCTCGAGGCCGGGATCTCCCGGCTGTTTCTGCCCGACGTCGACGCGGAGCCTGGGCAGCTCGACCTGCAGGCGGAGGCGGCACGCACGGCGGTCCGCCGGCGGCTCGCGGTGATCGCCGGCGGACCGGGCACGGGCAAGACGACGACGGTCCGCAAGATCGTCGCCCTGCTGCTCGAGCAGGCCAACGCGGCCGGAGCCCCGGCGCCCCTGATCGCGCTGGCGGCACCGACGGGAAAGGCCGCGGCCCGCATGGAGGAGTCGCTCCGCGAGACCGCCGGGGACCCGGGGATCACCCCCGACGTCGCGGCACGGATCGGTGCGCTCACGGCGTCGACGCTGCACCGGCTGCTCGGCTCGATCCCCGAGGTGCGCACGCGGTTCCGGCACCACCGCACGAACCGGTTGCCGCACGACGTCGTCATCGTCGACGAGACGTCGATGGTGTCGCTCTCCCTCATGGCGCGGCTCGTCGAGGCGGTCCGCCCCGACGCCCGCCTGATCCTCGTCGGAGACCCGGGGCAGCTCGTGTCGGTCGAGGCCGGTGCCGTCCTGGGCGACATCGTCGGACCGGCGCGGTCGGGTGGGACGGACGCGGCGCCGGAGACCACGGGTTCCTCGCCGTCGCCGCCCGGGAGTGGCAAAGGCCTCGACGAGGCCGTCGTCGTCCTGCAGCGGGTCCGGCGCTTCGGACGGGAGATCTCCGCCGTCGCGCAGGCCGTCTCAGCGGGTGACGCCGACGGCACAGTCGACGCGCTGCGCCGGGGCGGGTCCGCCGTGGAGTGGTTCGCGGAGGACGTCGCCGGGACGGGCACTGAGGCGCTGCAGGTCGTCCGCGAGCGGACGGTCCGGGCGGGACGCGCGGTGTTCGAGGCGTCGGCCGCGGAGGATGCCGCGGCCGCCCTCCGGGCGCTCTCCGACTTCCGGCTGCTCTGCGCGCACCGGCGCGGACCGTACGGCGCGGCCGACTGGACCCGGACGATCGAGGGCTGGCTGACCGACGCCGTCCCCGGCTTCGACGCGACGCACCGGTGGTACGTCGGCCGCCCGCTGCTCGTCACCACGAACGACTACGGCCTGCGGCTGTTCAACGGCGACACCGGTGTCGTCGTCGGGACGGAAACCGGCGAGATCGCCGGGGTCTTCGAGCGCGCCGGCGGCGTCGTGCGGTACGCGCCCTCGCGCCTGGGCACCGTCGACACGGTCCACGCGATGACGGTCCACAAGGCCCAGGGCTCGCAGTTCGGCGAGATCGTCGTCGTCCTGCCGCCCCCGGGCTCGCCGCTGCTGACCCGGGAGCTGCTCTACACGGCGGTGACCCGCGCGGAGCGGCGCGTCACGCTCGTCGGCAGCGAGGAGGCGATCCGCGCCGCGGTGGTCCGGCCGGCGGGTCGGGCGACCGGGCTGCGGGAGCGGCTGTGGGGGGCGGGGGCCGAGTAGGACCGAGATCGCCGTTCCGGAGCCAACGTCAGCGCTCGCCGCGTTTCGACCCTCAGCCTGGCTGACCAGCCCATGGAACATCGCAACATTTCGGCGGCGAAGTCGGCGCCGTGTTCGTCTGGTCCGGCGACACGGGGCCGTCGATGCTCGAGGCCGTGCAGCTCACGAACCACGCGCTGGCTCGCATGGCACTCCGCAGAATCTCGCGGATCGACGTCGAGCACGTCCTCGCCACCGCCCGGGAGGCGACCGTCCACGCCCACGGTGCGACGAGCCACGTCGGAAGTGCGCTCGACGGCCGGGGTATCGTGGTCCTCACGGAAGTCGACGACCACGACCGGATCATCACCGTGATGCTGGAGGAGGACCGCTAGTGCAAGCCATCTACGACAGCCAGGCGCGCGCGATCGCGATCCAGCTGGAGTCCGACCCGCGTCAGGACCGCACCGACGAGGTCGCCCCGGGCGCGATCGCCGGGCTCCGCGACGGCAGGATCGTGGAGGTCGAGCTCATCGGCGTCGGCAGTGCGGATGACCTCCAGCGCATCGGTCTGGTGTCCGCGCGGTACGGACTCGACCCGGAAGCGATCACCGCGGCCTTCCACGCGGCGGTCTCGGCGCCCGATCGCCTCGTGACCATGACGGTGACGGCACGGGCCGCTTGAGCGGCCTCGGCACGCGAACGCCGCGAGAGTCGGGACTGCCTCCGTCGGGCGCGAGCGGACCGCGTCAGTCCCACATGCCGCTCGCTTGGAACACGAGCGGGGCGCAGCATCGCGGGCACGCGGGATCGACATCGACGGCCTCGTCATCTCGCTCGGCCTCCATCCCCAGCCGACGCAACCGCTGGCTCCCGCACTCCGGACAACGCCCCCGCCCCGATGCCGGCTCCGGACCGTCGGGTCCGGGACGAACGGTGAGGACGGTCGTCAGGCCTCCGCACGCCGCGCAGGACCGCAGCTCGCGGTCGGAGATCATTCCCGGCCCGATCAGCAGGAAGGTGCTCTCGTAGTCGCAACTGGTGGCCGGGCACTCGTAGCTGCCGAAGATCCCCATGCGTCGAGGTCGGGCGCGGAGCGGGTTTCCTGACGGCTGCCGTGGCCCGGGCTGAGGCGGCGGTGCTCTCGCGCTGTGAACGGCTCAGATGTCGGCGGACAGTCCGCCGCCCATCTCGTCGGCACTGGTCCGCTGGACGTCCCCCAGCCGCCGTCGCAGCCGCCACAACGCTGCCCGCACCGAGTGGGCATCGTCGGCGGCCACCCACACACGGCTCGTGTCGCCCGACCACTCCACCACTGCCACAGCGGTGCGGAGTTCGACGAGGACGGTCCGGGCGTCCCCGTGCCGAAAGCTCGCGACCGGATCGAGCAACGCGAAGCCCGACGCGACCGTCGAGACATCCGCGACCTCATGATGGAGGAGTGCGCGGTCGGTGATGGTCGAGACAAACTCGTCCTGGATCGCCGCGCGGGCTCGGGCGGCAACGTCGCGTGGGACGTCCGCGGCTCGACGGGCGACGGGTTGCTGCAGCGGTGGCCCGTCGTGGTCCGTCGGTGCGCGTCCGGCCGGCGTGCCGGGTTCGGTCGCGGAACCGGCGACGCGGGCGTCGGGGACTCCGCGTCGCGACGGCGAGTGGGTGTCGCCCCCGGTCGGAGGCGTCGGTGCCGCTCGCCCAGAGGGATCCGCGTTCGCGATCCACGTCCGGCGTTCGTCCTCCGTCGCCTGCAGGACCGCGAGTGCGACCGCGACGGCCGGCTCCGGCGAACCCGCCGGGTCGACACGACGGGCGGTCTCCTCGAGCGCCTGCATCGCGTCGGCGTCGGGATCCAGCGACGAAAGCTCGACGTGGAATCCGAGGGCGTCGCACCAGTACCGCCCGTCGAGTCGCAGGATCGTGGGAGTGCCGTACCGAAAGCCCCGTGCCAGGGCCCGTCGTTCGCGACGGGCCACGGCATCCAGGGCGAGTTCACCGATCGGCTCACCGAGGCCCGAACGGTCGTCGTCGTCGTACGTCATAGGAACGTCGCCGTCCGGCGTCCTGCAGGAACGAGCGCGCGAGTCCAGTCCTCAGAGCCGGTACGCCACGAACCGGAACGCCGTGCCGGTCGTGTACTCGTCGCAGCGCCAGCCGGTGCGACCGGTCTTGCCGCAGTGCCAGGTCACGTAGCCGTCGAAGAAGCCGGTGGGCAGGCGGTTGCCGTAGCTGCGCGCCCACGAGCGACGGAGCCAGCGGTTCATGACGTACTTGGCGCTGGCGCAGTTCATGCCGCGCTGGGGGCGCAGGCTCTTGAAGATCGCCGGGACGCCGGCCGCGTTGTAGGTGATGCCGGAGTCGCCGGTCGAGCAGGCGGCCTGGGCGGCGCCGGGTGACGCGACGAGGAAGAGGGCGCAGACGGCGACAAGGGTCGCTGCGGTGCGGCGGATGCGGGACGACATGGTGGAGCTCCTGGGTTGCGGGCCCGCGGGGTGCGGGTGCAGTGGAGGTCGTCAGGCGGGCACGGGTTCTGACGGGCCGGTCCTCTTTTCCCGCCGGCTTCGCGGCTCCCCGACCACCGCCGTCCCGCTCGTGGCGGGACGGCGGCGAGACCACTCCTACGTCGGGCTCGTCAACCGCACGCCGACCGCCGGTGGAAGCTGGAGCTCCAGCGCTGAGACCACGGCCGTGATGGCGAACGCGTCGAGGGCGGTCCCCGCGTCAGCGCGGAGCAGCACGCCCGCCGCGTCCAGCAGCGGGACGCCCCGCGGCGCGAGGCGGCCACTCAGGTCGATGCCCGCCGTGGCGGTCCAGTGCAGCGCACCGAAGACCGGGACGCCGGCGAAGCCCCCGCGTTCCAGAGCACCCCGGACCTTCGCGACCTGGGTGAGCACGTCGAGGGCCGCCTGGGTCTGCCTGCGCCGGTTCACGAACAGCTCGTTGTCGCGCACCGCTACGTCGCCGCTCCAGGCCTTCGTGTCCGCGACGATCACGCCGGCGGGTCCGACCAGGACGTGGTCGATGTTCGCGCGCGCCCGGGTCGATTCGCGGCGGTCGTGGAGGACGACGACGTGCGGGAACGCCTCCCGCAGCGCCGCGAACCGGGCCGCCGCAGTCGCCTCGCCGTCGGCGCCGGTCTTCCACGCCGTGATGTGCTGCGGGACGGGCTCGTCGGGGTCGTACGTCTCTCCTGCCGCCCCGACCTCCGTCCGACGCTTGGCGCGCCAGTTCGCGAGGCGCCGTTCGTACTGGTTCAGGGCGCTGCGGCCGGCGGCGGGATCCGGCAACGGGCGGCCCGCGGCCGGGTCCGGCGTCTCCCGGTCCGTCGGCGCGTCAGTCAACGAGGCGCTTCTCGCGGGTGGCCCGTTCGGCGGTGCGTCGGGCACCCGGACACCCGGCGGCATCCGAGGCAGGTGGGTCGACGGGCGTCCGCTGGCGGGCGGCGTGTCCGGCACCCGGACGCCCGGTCGCATCGGTGGGAGACCCGTCCCGTCGCCCGACATCCGGCGCCGGACGATCCGGGCGACGCGCCCCACGACGAGTGCCACCCCGAGGAGCAGACCGAGACCCACGGCACCGCGGACCCAGGGCAGCACCGCGTCGGCGATGGGGACGATCGCGACCGACAGCGGCGTCTTCCCCTCGAGATTCGAGGCGACGACCCGCTCGCTGCGCAGCACGGTCGGCCGGGCGCCGGTCCGCAGCAGGTGGACGCAGAGTCGGAGGGCCCCGTCGCCGGGAAGCGCGACGGATCCCACGCTGCGGAAGACGCGACCACGGCGGAGGGCGACGCCGGGGCGGGGTCCGATGACCGGTTGCCAGCCGACCCGGACCGACCCGGTCGGCGGCTCGACGACACCGGTCGACGTGGCGCTCGGCATGGGACACGGCGCGGCGACCGACGTGCGGCCGAGCACGCGGAAGACCACCGGCGCATCCGACGACGAGCGACGGACGCGCCCGGCGAGCGTGAGGGTCGCGCGATCCCGATCGCGGTCGACCGCCACCCGCAGCGCAGTGCCGACCGCTGCCGACGGTTCCGTGCCGGCACGGTCGAACGGCGGGGCGTAGGTCAGCCAGACCGTCAGGCAGATCGCCAGCACGAGGACCGGGGCGAGAAAGGATGCGGTCGCGCGGGTCGGGAGTCGTCCTGATCGTCCGCGCGCGGCCACGCCGGCATCCTGGCGTTGGAACGCCGGATCCGTCAGGCACGGAGGACGGATGGCCGAGCGCCGTCGGGAGCCACTGCCCGTGGCGCGCATGCCCTGGCGGCTACGAGATCCCACGCGAACGGGTGGTCTGCGGGCCGGGCGGAACTCGCCACGGCGCGGCGTCAAGGCCGGCACCGTTCGGCCCTGGTCCCGATACAGCAATGGCCCGCAGACTCGCGCCATGACCACTTCGCAAGACGAGACCGTTCGCGGGGACTTCGTGGAAGGGGGCGAGGATCCGTCGTGGGACGCCCTCTACACGGCCCTCCAGCCTCGGACGCTGGCCGACTTCTTCTCCTGGATGGGCGACGTCGACCTCGACGACGGAACGCGTGTCCACGTGTACCGGCACTCCGACTCGCGATCGTTCCTGCACGTCACCGACGACGGCCGCGCACTCATCTACGTCGGCGACGAGGACCGGTATCGCTTCGTTCCGCTCGCCGACGCGGTGCTGAACGCCTTCGTGCCCCGGCAGCATCCGGTCGTGCCGTTCGACGACGCAGGCTGTGCCGCACTCGACGCGATGTACCGCGTGCTCTGCGACGTGTCAGACGGGCTCGGGATCGAGCGGCCCGAGCGGGACGTCGTGATCCGGGTGCCCGACGACTCGACCTCGGCGCCGTAGCCGTCGCTTGGCTCCGATGGACCGCAACCGGCCAGCGGGGTGGGCTCCGCACCCGGCCGAAGAGGGCGATCGTGCTGCTAGCACTTCTGCTAGCACCGTCGCTACCGTGAGGGGCATGGCCACGTTGCACCTGCGGAACGTTCCCGAGGATCTCGACGCCCTGCTGACGCAGGACGCCGCCGCGCACGGGCAGTCGAAGAACCGGCGTGCCGTCGAGCTGCTCCGGCGTGCTCTCGGCGTGGACCAGGTCGAACGGGCGGCGCTGGTCGCCGAGATCCGCCGCGAACGAGGCACCGTCGACGTGGACATCGCCGCGATCATCCGGGACGACCGGCCGATCGATGCCGGCTGACGCGTCGCGCGTCGGGCACCTGCTGCTCGACGCGTCGGTCCTCGTCGAGCTCGTCATCGCCGGGCGTCACCGTGCCTCGGCGGACCGGGTCCTGGACCAGATCCGGGACGACGGCGATCTCGTCATCGTCACGGCCGCGCACGGCATGGTGGAGGCCGCCAGTGCGATCCGTCGGCTGGTCCGGGCCGGCGCCCTGGACGCCGAGCAGGGGAGCGCCGCGGTCCGGTGGCTCAGCACCTTCGACGTCGTTCTCGACCCGACCTCACCGCGACTGCACGCCATCTGGCGCCTGCGGGACACCATGACCGCCTACGACGCCGCGTACGCCGCCGCGGCGGACGCCCTCGGCCTGCCGCTGATCACGACCGACGAGCGCCTACGACGAGCGTGCTTGAGCGCGGGGATCGCCTGCTCGCACCTCGACGAAGCGTTCGCCGACTGACGCAGGTGCGGCCCGAGCGGTCGCGGCGGCCCAACCCCCCTCAGAACGAGCTCTTGCTCTCCAGCTCGTCCGTGTTGACGTCGAAGCAGAACTGGTAGCCCGAGAGGAGCTCTCCCTTGCGGCCGTAGTAGGAGCAGCTCGAGCCGACGGGCTTGTCGAGGCCCTCGATCTCGGAGGAGAACTCGTCCGCGCTCTCCGGGTCGCCCAGCTCGGCCTCGACCTCGGACTTGGCGTCGCCCGTCTTGATCGACCGGTACTGCGCCGGGGTGATGGCTGTGCGGTCGTTCTCGTCCTGGACGTCGTTCGCCGCGCTGCCGACGAGGGCGACGCACCCGCCGATCAGGATCGTGAACGCGATGAGGATGCCGAGGGTGACCTTGATGACGGTCTTCATGGTGGGACTCCGGGGAACGGCGCGCCGGACCGGGCGCGGGGCGGGCCGGTCCTGGTGGTCCGGCGTCAGCAGGTCGGGCCGGCGGGGGCGGGTCTGACACGGGACAGGAGGAGACGGCGGGCCGTCAGATCCGAGCGCTCCCGGGCGACCGCACCGCACACCCACCAGGAGCCCTCACCGTGTCCCACGACCACTACGACCTCGACGACCAGCACTGCGGATCGTGCTGCTCGGACGGCGGACCGATCCCCGTCCGCATCGTCCGCGGAGACCCCTACGCCGGACCCGACGGGCAGGTGCGCCTCGCGTTCGAGGCGTGGGTGCTGCGGGTGCTCATCGTGCTCTACGTGGTCGGCGCGATCTTCTACTGACCGGGCCGCGGTCCCGCGAGCGACGCAGCGCGATCGTCGACGCCCGTAGGCGGGTGCCCGCCCCTCAGCGCCCGCCGCGCCCGGCCCCCCGCCCGTCGCTCTGGTTGCTCGCGTTCAGCCGCGCGACCGCCCAGCGACGGCCGACGGCGCTCAGCGCCAGGGCGACCCCGAGGGCCAGCGCGACGACCGGGCCGTCGAGGATCAGCCCGACGACGATGCCGATCACGAGACCCACGAGCGCCGGCGCGATCATCGACGACGTGAACGGGGACGGGCGGCGCTCGGGCATGCCCGCGACCCTAGTGGGCGCGTTGCCGCTCGGGCGCAGGCCCCGTCATCACCCCACCGGCGGCAGCCTGCGCTCCAGCGCCGCCACGATCTGCAGGACGTCCTGGAAGCCCAGGACCTCGCCGTCGGCCGCCAGGCCCAGCACGCCGAGGGCGTCGAGGACCGGGATCCCGTGGGCGACGAGGGAGCCGTTCAGGAGGACGTCCTCGGTCTCGACGCAGTGCAGGGCGCCGCGGACCGGGATGCCGCCGTAGCCCGCCATGCCCAGCAGGCCGCGGACCGTGGTGACACGCGCGACGACGCCGTCGACCACCGCGGTGCGGTCCTTTCCGGCCACGACGAGGCGGTCGTCGCGGACCTCGACGAAGCCCTCCCAGCGGCTCGAGCTGGCCACGACGATGCCGCCCGGACCAACGAAGAGGTGGTCGATCGTCGCGCCGCGCGGGCCCGGGACGCGGCGGTCGTGCAGCGCCTGGACGTCGGGGTACATCCCCGTCATCGCCCGGAAGCGCTCGGCGGCCAGGCGGCCCGCGCCGTCGCCGACGCCCCAGACCGCGACGTGCCACGGCGGCTTCTCGTGGGGGTCGAAGGGCTTGCCCGCCTTCTCGGTCTCCTCCTGCCGACTGGCGCGCCAGACCTCGAGGCGTCGCTCGCCGATGCGACGGATCCGTCGGCGGACGCCCGTGGCGTCCACCCGCGGGTCCTCGGACGGCACGACGTCCGGCACCCGGACGTCGGCCGGCAGGGCGGGGAGCGCCCACGCGCGACCGCGGCGCCGGGCCTCGACGACGAGGATCGCCAGCGTCCCCGCCACGACCGCGACGACGATCAGCACCAGCAGCGAGAGGACGACGGCGTCCTCCTCCAGCGGCGTGTCGAACCCCGGGCCGCCCGAGGCCGACGCGTCGGGCAGCGCGACCGCGACGGTGCGGACGACGTCGGGCCGGTCGCCGCCGCGGGCCAGGCGGATGCAGAGCCGCCGGATCGCGGTGGTCGGCAGGACCAGCGTGCCGGACATCCGGATCGGCTCGCCCGCCGGCAGGACGACGCCCGGCGCGGGACCGACCGAGGCACGCCAGCCGATCCGTCGCTCGCCGATCGGCGGGGTGATCGTGCCGTTCGCGGCGACCTCGGGATCCGGGCAGGACGTGACGTCGTCGGTGCGCCCGGTGACGTGCAGGACCGACGGCCCGCGCCCGTCGCTGGGACGGACGCGGCCGGTGATCGTCACCTTCGTGCCGTCGCCGGCGCGTTCGGTCAGCGCCCGCAGCGGGGTGGACCGGGCACCGCCACCGGCGGCG
The DNA here is from genome assembly GCF_030655195.1 of Patulibacter sp. Taxonomy (GTDB): domain Bacteria; phylum Actinomycetota; class Thermoleophilia; order Solirubrobacterales; family Solirubrobacteraceae; genus Patulibacter. The sequence goes on from NZ_JAURWA010000149.1 coordinate 67,020, forward strand.
GTGTCGCCGTCGGCACCGAAGGGACCGACGGCCAGCGCGATCCCGACGAGCGCCAGGACGACCACGAGGCCGACGACCCCGGCGATCGTCAGCGACCGGCGCGACCCGGGCGACCGGCCCTCGCCGGGCGGACCGCCGTCACCGGGTGAGCGGCCGGCGCCGGGTGGGCCACCGTCGCCGGGCGGACGACCGTCTCCGGGCGAGCCGCCCGCTGCAGGGCGCGTGTCCGCCATCAGTCGGCGACCGCCGGCGGCGCGGTGCGCCGGGCGGTCGTCGGCCGACAGGGGTGCATCGGCCGGAGTCTACGGCGGGGTCGGCCGAGGTTCGACCCCTCACCCCCCGAACTTGCCCTCCCCCGGGTCCTGGTCCGTCGTCGTGTCGCCGGCCTCGCCCGCCGTCCGGCGGCGTTCCTCGTCGCGGGCTCGGCGGCGGTTCTCGCGACGCTCCATGTTCGCCATCGACTGGCGCTTGTTCGTCTTCTCGTAGTACTCGGCGCGCTGGTTCTTGATCGACCGCTCGACCGGCTCGATGAGGGCCTGGATGGAGTTGCTCATCAGCAGGTCCGCCTCCACCGCGAGCTCGTCGGCCAGCTCGGGCGGCGCGCCGGCCATCGCGTCCTGCAGGTCGATCGCGGCCAGGCGCATGATGTCGCTGCCGCCCTGGACGTCGCCGTAGCGGAGCGCGTCGGCGGCGTCCTTGCGCGAGCGCTGCGCCTTCTGGAACGCGACCTCGGTCCGCACGACCGGGTTCGGGATGCGGCCCGCCGCGGCATCCCCGGGGACGACGCCGACGTGGATCGGCAGCTCGACGGTCTGCTGCTTCAGCGTCGCCGTCTCGGTCCAGCGCATGGTCAGCCCGCAGACCTCTGCGAGGCCCAGATCGCGCAGGGCGGGGATCGTCGCCTGCAGGAGCAGCTTGCGCTCCTCGCCGGCGACGAAGTTGCCGAGCTCGACCAGGAATCCGCCCTCGACCTCGCTGACGGGCAGGTCGTTGAACAGCGTCACGGACTGCACCGCGGTGCCGGGCCGGACGGTCAGGGTCGCGGCCTGCACGACTTGGTCGAGCAACCCGTCGACCTCGGCGGCCAGCGCCCCGCCGACGGCGTCGGCCTCCTCCGCGAAGTGCACGTTGCCGGCGCCGCCCGCGGCCACGGCCGAGAGCAGGTCCTCGTCGTAGCCCAGGCCGATCCCGACCACGCCGATCGAGATCCCCTCGCGCCGCACGGCGGTCGCGAACGTCCCGAGCTGGTCGTGGTCCACGTGACCCCGGTTGGCGTGGCCGTCGGAGAGCAGCAGTACGGTCGCGCCGCCGTCGCCCTTCGTGCGGCGGGCCTCCTCGATCCCGCGGATCAGGCCGCTTGCGAGGTCGGTCATGCCGCGGGGCTCCACCGTCGCGATCGCCCGGCGCACCGCGTCCCGATCGGTCAGCGGCCCGCTGGGGACGACGACCTCGACCGCGCTGTCGAAGGTCACGAGCCCGAAGCGGTCCTTCGCGTCGAGCCGGCCGATCAGCTCGTCGAGCGCGGCCTTCGCGGCTTCCAGCGCGCCGCCGCTCATCGACCCGCTGCGGTCCAGGACGACCTGCAGGGTGTGGGGCGGGCGGGCGGCCTGCGTCTCGGACTCCGGGGCCTGCAGCTCGAGGAGGATCGACAGCTCGTCCTTCGTCTCGACGGCGATCATCTCGACGTCCAGCAGCGTCTTCAGGTGCATGGCGATTCTCCTCGGGTGGTCTGCGCGGACCACGGTGGTCCGGCGCTGAGGAGGGAGTCGCCGAGGGTGGGGCGGATCTGACAGCGGGCGGGCGGGTCGGCCCGGTCGCGTCAGTCCGCCGAGGACTCGCGGAGGCGGTCGACCCGCGGGGCGAGGGAGGCGTCGATGACCGGGTCCCCCGCGTCGAACCGCCGGGCCAGCTCGCGGTACAGCGGCTCGACGTCGCCGCTGACCCGGTCGATCATCACGCTGCGACCGTCCAGGTCGCGCAGCACGAGGATCGGTGCACGGACGCCCATGGCGCGGCGACCCCCCATCGCGATCCGTTCGATCCCCGCGCTCGAGAGGCGGTCGAGGTCCACCGGCGGACGCCACGCGGCCGCGCGGTGGTGCAGGAACCGCCCCTGCAGGACGATCCGGTGCTGCAGGACCTGCCAGGCGAGGATCCCGAAGACGACGGCGCCCGCGGCGAAGCCCACCCGGCCCCGGTCCACGTCCGCCAGGCTGCCGACGCCGCCGTTGCCCGCGACCGCCATGAACGCGAGGCCCAGGGTCAGCACGACGTACGGGACGAGCAGCAGGGTGCGCGGCCGGGAGAGCACGGTGCCCCCTGGCGCGGGCGCGTTGTCGGGCGTCGGCGCCGGATCCGGGACGGACGCCCCGGAGCGTTCCGCGGGCGGGTCGGCGTCGTGCCGGTCCTCGAGCGGGTCGGGGACTCCCTCGAGAGCCCACGGCGTCGGATCGTCGTCCCGGGAGGACACGGACGCAGCATGCCGGGCGGGCCCCCGGCTGTCGAGCGCGGATCACGGTCCGGGTGCCGTCGCAGGGGCACCCGGACCGGCCTCGGACGGCCCTAACCCAGGATCGCCCGCGCGACCGGGAGGTAGCCGCTGCGGTGACCCGTGACGTTGGGGTGGTAGGACTCGCCGATCGGGTTGGAGAAGCCGTTGAGCCACGCCGAGGTGTCGCAGACCGCGTGGCCGACGAAGCCCGGGATGACGTCGCCGAACGAGAAGCCGTACGCCTGCGCGCGGCCGCGGATCGTGGTGCGCATGAGGTCGGCGGTGGCGTTCAGGCTCGTCTCGTCGGCGGGCGAGAAGAACGTCGCGGCGTTGCAGTCCTCGCCGTTGAAGATGCGCGGGTAGCCCAGGACGGCGACCTTGGCGCTCGGTGCGCGGCTCTTGATCTGCGCGTAGACGCTGTTGAGCTTGGCCGGCAGCGTGTTGCGGATGTAGTTCTGCGCCGTCGTGACCGCCGCGGCGCAGTTCGACGCCCAGGCGGGCAACGCGCACTCGGTGAGCACGTCGGCGAAGCCGGCGTCGTTGCCGCCGATGGAGATCGACACGAGCTTCGTCGTCGAGGTGACGGACGAGATCTGGTTGGCCAGCACGTCGGCGGTGGTGGCGCCGCTGCAGGCGACGAAGGTCAGCGAGGTGTTCGGGCGGGCGGCGGCGAGCAACGCCGGGTAGGCGCTGTTGGAGCGCTGGCAGGCGGTGTTCGTGTACGTGCGGGTGCCGGTGCCTGAGGAGTACGAGTCGCCCAGGGCGACGTAGCGGTCGGCCGCGGACGCGGCGGCTGGGCCGCCGATCAGGACGGCGAGGAGGGTGGCCAGCGCGAGGGCTGCGCGGCGGGCGGTGCGGGACATCGGAGGGACCTGTTCTCGAGGTGATCGGGAACTCCGATCCTGCTCCCCCCGTGGGATCCCTTGGTGACCATCCGGTGGCCGGGAGGCCGGTGGCGAGTGGCGGGAGCGCGGGCGGCGATTCGTGGCAGGGGACGGTTCGCGGGTCGGTGGGGGTGAGGTCGGCGAACTGGCGGTCGGCCGGGCCGTTCGACGGGCGATCGGCCGGGGCCGACGCGCCGGTCGGATCGGGCCCGCGCCGCGGCCGAGGCCGACGCGCAGGTGTCAGACGCGGGTGCCGGCGCCCGACCCCGTGCCATGTCGCCCGACGCGCCCGCCCGCTTCCTCGACCACGACTTCCCGGAGGTCTTCACGGTGTGGGCGTGGGACCGGAAGGACCGGGACTGGTGGCTCGAGCGCACCTGTCACGTGGACGAGCTGCAGCGGCTGGACGACGGCGCCTACGTGCACCGGACGATCGGCTCAGCGCTCTACCTGCGAATCGTGAGCAGGCGCGGCGGAGTGCTGACGATCGAGGACGGTGGCGGTCGGCGGTGGCGGTGCCTCGTCCTGCCCGACGTCGGCGGCACGTACGAGAACCCGTGGGGCCGGGGCGGCGCCGGGTCGTGAGCACCGTGCGTCGGGCCCACGGCCCACGGGTACCGTCCCGGCATGCGTACGCCGCAGCCACCGCTCCCGTTCCGTCGACCCCGGACCTCGGTCCCCGGCACGCCGGCCAGAGTCGGCGCGCCGCTCGTCGCCGCGGTCGCGCTGGCCGCCGTCGCGGCCCCCGCCACCCAGGCCCAGACGTCGCCCGCGCCGAAGCCGCCCCACGTCCTGCAGACCACCGACGACTCCATCAGCCGCCTCGGCCCCGTGCGGGTCAACACGCGGACGTCGAACCTGTCGAACGCCTACCGCGCGTTCGGCCGTCCGACCTCGTCGAGCGGCCGCGGGAACGTCCGCCGGGTCCGCTGGAAGGCCGCGGGAGTCTCGATCCTCGGCGTCACGTTCGGGGGATGCCGCCGGAAGACGTGCCGGACGAACGAGCTGCTCGTCCAGTCCGCCCGCGTGACCGGGCCGCGGTGGCAGACCGCCGCCGGGCTGCGGGTCGGTGAGCCGGCCACGCGCATCCCCGAGCTCTACCCCAAGCGCAAGGCGCCCTCGGACGGGTCGGGGAACGTCGTCCTGACCACCGCGTTCAGCCAGATCGGCGACCCGGGCGACATCCCGATCGTCACCGCGCGCGTCCGCGGCGGCGTCGTCACGGGCTTCGACGTGTGGGTCGGGGCCGCGGGCGACTGACGGGGGCGGCGCGGGACGGACCGGGCACGGGTGCCGGACCGGTGACCGGGCGCCGGCCGTCCCGTCGCCGGCGCCCGACATCTCCGGGCCCGAGCACCCGTACCCTCCCCCGCGATGCCTCGGCTGATCGTGGACGGGTCGAACGTCATGGGTGCCCGGCCCGACGGCTGGTGGCGCGACCGCACCGGCGCGCGGATCCGGCTCACGGTGCAGATCGACGAGGCCGCCGACGAGCTCTGCGGCCGACTGCTCGACGACCGCTCCGCCGAGGTCGTGGTCGTGCACGACGGCCCGCCGACCGAGATGCAGCTCCTGCGGGTGCACGTCGACTTCGCGGGGCACGCCGACGACCTGATCGTCGACCTGGCCGGCCCGGGCGACGTGGTCGCGTCGTCGGACCGCGAGCTCGTCCGCCGGTGCGAGGCCAAGGGGGCGACGACGGTCGGGGCGGGCAGCGTGCTGCGGCTGCTCGGCGGGCGGGGCGACTGAGGCGGCGGGCCGGCGACGGGGACGGCGGCCGCACGTCGGCCGATCGCCGCGTTCCAGGAACGCGATCCGCCAGCACGGGGATCGGGAACACGAGCACGCCGGCGCCCCGGCCCGCCGCCGCGTTCCAAGAACGCGATCCACCGGCACCCGGATCGGGAACACGAGCACGCCGGCGCCCGGCCCGCCCCCACCAACGACGACGGGGCGGCCGAAGCCGCCCCGTCAGAGGGTCACCGACCGCGACCGGGCGTCCGCCGCCGACCCATCGGGCCGGCAGCGATCGCCCGCCCGCGACCTACTTCGAGACCGAGATCGTCGCGCGGCGCGTGACGGACTCCTTGCCCGACGTCGCCACCGCGGTGAGCTTCAGGGTGGCGGAGCGCTTCGCGCGGAGCTTGCGGCCCGACAGCGTCACGTTCTTCGTGCCGCCGGCCGGGACCTGGACCGTCGTGCGCGAGATCGTGGTCGAGCCACGCTTCAGGGTCAGGACGACCTTGGCCGACTTGGAGGACAGGATCGAGACCGGCACGCCCTTGCGGGCGACGGCGCTCGTCAGGCGACGCGGGACGGCGACGCCAGCGGTCAGGCGGACCGGGGCGGGGACCGTCGTCGTCGGGCCCGTCACCGTGGTGGTGGGACCGGGGACCGTGGTGGTGGGACCGGCGACCGTGGTCGTCGGACCGGGGACCGTCGTCGTGCCCGACGGGAGCTTCGACGGCACGCGGCGGAACGTCAGCAGCGGGAACAGGTCCGTCTGGTCGATCGTGCCGGTGATGTTGGCGGCCTGCGGGCCGACGGCCATGACCGGGACGGCCGCGCCGGTGTGCTGCTGGCTCGGGGCGCCGGAGGCGGGGACGTGCGTCGTCGTGTTGCCGCCGTTGGTGCCGTAGGAGATGCGCAGCTTCGAGCCGTCCGGCGTCGTCAGCGTGCGGAAGTAGCCCGTCGGGGCCTCCTGCTTGCTCACGTCGTCGTTGTTGGCACCGGTCGGCGCGGTGATCGGCGACGCGCTGACGATCTGGGAGGAGTGCGAGTGGTCGGCGGTGACGATCACCAGCGTGTCGGGGTGCGACGACTGGTAGTCGAGCGCCTGGCCGATGGCCTTGTCGAACTGCAGCGTCTCGCCGATCTGCTCGCACGGGTTGGCGGCGTGATCGCGCTTGTCGATCGACGCGCCCTCGACCTGGAGGAAGAAGCCCTTGTCGCCCTGCTGCTTGTCGAGCAGCGACAGCGCCTTGGCGGACATCTCGCTCAGCGCGGGCTCCTGCGGCGCGTCCTTCTCGCGGTGCGTCGTGTCGCAGGTGTCGGGGTTGCCGTCGACGTTGGCGACGGCCGCCGTCTGGCCCTTCCACTCCGTGACCATGTTGGCCGTGTTCTTGTCGACCTCGGTGCCGTCGTGGAACAGGCCGAGGATCGGCTTGGCGCCCGGCTTGTCGCCGAGCGTCGAGAGGCCGTCCATCTGCGTCTTCGTCGTGACGTACTGGAAGCCGTCCTCCGTGGCCTTGTCGACGACCGTCTTGTTGCCCAGCGGCGACAGGGTCTGCTGGAAGCGCGCGCGGCCGGCGCCGAACGTGATGTCCGGGCGCAGGTCGACCTGCTGCTCGGCGACGGAGCCCAGGGCGCCGGCGTTCGCGGTGCCGTCGGCCTTGATCTTCGCCTCGGTCGGGCAGGTCGAGCGGGTGTCGGCCGGGCCCTGGCAGGCGCGCTGGCTGACGTGCGCGGTCGGGCCGGCGGGCGTGGCGTCGGTGACCTCGGCGGTCGTGACGTTGCCCGTCCACTTGCCGAGCTTCTTCGCCGCCTCGATCGTCGTCTCGAGCTTGGGGCCCGGCGTCGCGCGGTTGGCGCTGTTGCCCTGGCCCAGGCGGTTGATCTGGGTCTTCTGCCCCGTCGACCAGGCGGTCGCCGTGGAGGCGGAGTCCGGGTCGAAGTTGATCTTGCCCTGCGTCGCGACGTCGTCCAGCGGCGTCAGGTCGTAGGTGGTGGCGACGCCGCGGAACGGCAGCCGGTCCATGTTCAGCGGCTTGTCGACGCCCTGGTAGTACCGGGCGATCGACACCTCGGACTCGCCCATGCCGTCACCGACGAGCAGGATGACGTTCTTCGGCGTGGCCGGGTTGATCTGGGCCGCGAGACCGGCGGAGCGGTCGGCGGTGGTGTCGCTCGTGACGGCCAGCGCGGTGGCGCCGCCACCGGCGACGACCGCGACGGCTGCCGCGGCGGCGATCAGCGGCCGACGGCCGCGTGGGATGCGAGGTGTGGGCATCGGGGGGTCCTTGGGTGGTTCTGGGGTGGGGAAAGAGCGGAAGGGGGTGCGGGCATGGGCCGCCTGAGCCGCCGGGGTGGGCGGTCGACGGGCTCGTGACCCGGGTGACGTCGGCGGGGCCGACGGTGGTGCTGGGGCTGCGGGCTGCGCCCGGACCGACGACGCTGCGGACCGGGTCGACGGACGCCCGCGCCCCGGCCGGAGGACCGGATCCGACCGCCGACCGATCCGGACGGACGACCGGGAGCCGGGGCGACGACCGAGAGCGGAACGACCGACCAGGGACCCGGATCGACCGGGGCCCGCGCGGCGGGCCGCGCCGGGTCGCCCGATCGGCGCGCCCGGGCGGCGGCTCAG
>NZ_JAURWA010000162.1 GCF_030655195.1 Patulibacter sp.
GCTCCTCCGCACGCTCCACCATCGACCTGCGCGCCGCGACCCGGCCGTCGGTGGTCAAGTGCGGCTCCCGCCGAGACATCGTCCTCGTCAACCGCAAGTACGCCTCCCGCAACCGCTACTCCAGCAACTGCACCACCATCAGGGCCAGCCGCTAGGGCACGGACGGGATCCGTCGTCCCGCGGTCGCGGGGCGGCGGCACCGGGCACCCGTCGCCGCACGCCGGCGACACCCACGCAGCACCGCGCACCCGCTCCGGCGGGTGCGCCTCGTTCCGGTGGCGGGCCCTCCTCCGAGGGTCCCCGCCGCGGCGGGCCCCGCAGCGCCGCGGGCGCACGCCACACGGGGCGTACGGCGCGTGCGGACCTCGCCGGGATCGCGTAGCGTGCGCCCTGCATGAGCAGCGAGCCCGATCCCGTCCCCACGCACGAGCCGTCCGTCCCCCTGCACGTCGACCAGCTGCTCGAGCAGCGCTCGGTGGCCGCAGGGGTGGAGGCGCTGGCGCGGCGCAACGCCCACCACCTCGCCGACATGGACGACGCCGAGCGCGAGGACGCCCGGGTGCTCTGGTCCGAGATGGTCGCCGAGATCCTCGGCTCCGTCCGCGACACCCTCGGTGGCCGCGTCGTCAAGGACGGCCCGGGTCGGGCCGTGATCATCCTCTCCGACCACCCGCAGGAGCCCGGCGAGGTCCAGGCGGAGGCCATCTTCTCGCCGCAGATCGAGGAGGTCCCCGGCCCCGACGGCGAGAACCAGGTCGTCGCCACCTTCGCGCAGGTCCTCGGGATGCAGGTCGCCGACCTCCTCCCGCAGCTCGCCGAGCAGATGGCCGCCGACGTCGACGACGAGGACAACCCGTCGATCGGCGCGAACGACTGAGGCTCCCGGCGGGACCGCGCCGCCCGCTCCGGGCGGCGCCCCGCGCGACGCTCGCGTAGCGTCCGCGCGGTGCTGATCCTCGTCCCGCCCTCGGAGGGCAAGACCGCGCCCCCGACGGGCGCGCCGCTGACCCTCGACGCCCTCTCGCACCCGGAGCTCGGGCCGGTCCGCAGCACCGTCCTGGCCGCGCTGGAGGACCTGTCGCGCGGCGACGAGGAGCGGGCGCTGGCCGAGCTGCACCTCGGTCCCCGCAGCCGCGAGGACCTGCAGGCCAACCGCGTCCTGCGCACCGCCCCGGCCGCCCCCGCCGCCGAGGTCTACACCGGCGTCCTCTTCGACCGGCTCGGCCTGGGCTCCCTGCCGGCGGCGGCACGCCGCCGTGCCGAGGAGCACGTCCTCATCGTCAGCGCCCTCTGGGGCGTGCTGCGCCCGTCGGACCGGATCCCGGCCTACCGCTGCCCCGCGGGCGCCCGGCTGCCCGGGCAGGACAGCGCGCGGCGGACGTGGGCCGAGCCGCTCGCCCGGGCGCTGCCGGCGGACCAGCTCGTCGTCGACCTGCGCTCGGGGCCCTACCGCGAGCTGTGGCGCGGACCCGCCGACGCGCCCACCGTCCTCGTCGGCGTGGTGCGCGAGTCCGGCGGCCGGCGGACCGTCGTCAGCCACGACGCGAAGGCCACCCGTGGAGCGATCGGCCGCGCGCTCCTGCGCGACCGGGGGATCTGGTCCGGGAACGAGTCCCCGAAGCGGGTGGCCCGCCGGATCGAGGCCGCGGGGTTCACCGTCGAACTCGAACCGGCCGGACGACCGGGCACGTTCGAGCTGACGGTCGTCGAACGGGTCGACTGACGCCGCACGGACCTGTCACGGCCCGCCCGGAGCGCGCGGCTCAGGCGTCGGGCAGGGGACGCAGCTGCGCCTCGAACGCCTCGTCGGCCAGCCGCAGCAGCGCGCTCTCCGTCCCGGCGTCGTCGTCCGCCACCACGCCGAGCGAGATCGCCAGCGCCTGGGCCTGCACGAGCAGCAGCCGGGCGATCGACAGCGGGTCGCCGGTGCGGATCGAGCCGTCGTCCTGCCCGCGCCGGACGCCGTTCTCCAGCAGCGTCAGCATCACGCGCTGCGAGACGCCGGTGCGCGCCGTGATGTACGGCAGGAGGAACTCGGGGTCGACGTCGAGGATCTTGCGGAACAGCTCGTCGGCGCGCATCGCCCGGCAGCCCTCGACCAGCGTGCCGGCGAGACGCGCCCGCGCGGTCGGCCGCTCCACCACGGCGCGGCTCGCCTCGAGCACCGCGCGCCCGAAGTCCAGCGTCATCAGGTCGCGCAGCACCGTCTCGACGTCGGGGTAGTGCCGGTAGAGCGTCGTGCGCGACACGTCGGCGCGGCGCGCCACGTCGCTCATCGTCACGCGGGAGATGCCGCGGTCCAGCACGCACCCGCGCGCGGCCTCGAGGAGCCTCACGGCCACCTCCGGGCGGTCCAGGAGCGCCCGGACGACGGTCTCGGGGTCCCCTTCGGGGCGCGTCTCGTACTCCGGGGCCTTCATCGCCCTGCATCATGCCCGGCCGGGGCGCGGACGGCGAGCCCGGTCCTCGGCGGCCGCCGCGCACGGGACGACGATCCGCCCCCGGCGACCGCCGCGCGCGGGACGGCGACCGCCCTCGGCCGCCGCCTCCCGCAGGGCGACGATCGTCCGAGCGGCCGCCTCGGGCAGGACCACGATCGCCTCAGCGGCCGCCGCGGGCAGGACGCCGATCGTCCGCGGCGTCCAGCGCCCGCTCGGCGGCCGGGACCGCCGCGGCACGGACGGCGGGCCGCAGGCCCAGGCGCGTCCGGCGGTCGAGCAGGTCCTCGACGGTCCGGGCGCCCTCGTGCCGGACCGCCCACGTGAGCTCGGCCCGCAGGACGTCCTCGCCGGGGACGACGGGGAGGCCGAGCTCGGGCGTCTCGGCCGCCAGGGCCGCGACCGCCGGGGCCTGGGTCCCGTGGCGGTCCACGAGCCGGCCGGGGACGCGCAGCATCCGCAGCACCGGCACGGGCGCCGCGCCGACGAGCGGGACGTCGGTCGTCCGGCACGGTCCCGCGTCCAGGCCGCTCCCCGCCACGGCCAGGTCCACGGCGTCCTGCGCCATCCGCCGGTAGGTCGTCAGCTTGCCGCCCGTGACCGTCACGGCCCCGGACGCGGCGCGCCGGACGACGTGGTGGCGGGAGAGGTCGGCCGTGCGGCCCTCCGCGCCCTCCCCCGCGCCGGCCACCAGCGGCCGCAGACCGGCGAACGCGCCGACGACGTCGTCCCGCCCCAGCGGGCGACGGAACGCCGCCGAGCCGCCACGCAGCAGGGCATCGACCTCGGCGTCGGTCGGGACGGGGACGTCGGGGACCGGGCCGTCCACCGGCTCGTCCGTCAGGCCCAGGAGGACGGTGCCGTCCGGGCGTGGGATCGCGAGCAGGAACCGCCCGAACGAGCCCGGGACCGGGATCGAGAGCTGGGCGCCCAGGGGGCCGCCCAGCGCTCCCGGGGCCAGCACGAGGTGCGTCCCGCGGCTCGGGCGCAGGCGCACGCCGGCGTCGAGGCCGCCGGCCCACGCGCCGGTCGCGTTGACGACCGCGCGAGGGGTCAGGTGCAGCGCCTCGCCCGTCGCGTCGTCGACGAGCTCGACGTCGCCCGGCGCGGCCCGCCGCACGGTCGCGCCGGTGAGGATCCGCGCGCCGGCGGCCGCCGCCGTGCGGGCGACCGCGACCACGAGCCGGGCGTCGTCCTCGAGCTGGCCGTCCCAGGCGAGGAGGGCACCGGACGGGCCGAGGGGCGCCATCCCGGGGACCAGGCGCGCCGCCTCCGCCGCACCGATCCGGCGGCTGCGGGGCAGCACCCCCGAGGGCGTCCGGGCGACGCCGCGCAGGACGTCCCCGAGGACCAGGCCGACGCGGGTGGCCAGCGCCTCGGCCCGGCGCCGGGGGACCGGCCCGTCGGCCGCGGGATCGAGGGGGACCACGTAGGGCAGCGACCGCACGAGGTGCGGGGCCGTCCGGGTCATCAGGACGTGCCGCTCCCGGGCGGACTCCAGCGCGAGGCCCACGTCGCCGGACGCGAGGTAGCGCAGGCCGCCGTGGACGAGCTTGCTCGACCAGCGACTGGTGCCCGCGGCCAGGTCGTGGCGCTCGACGAGCACCGTCCGGAGGCCGCGGCTCGCGGCGTCCAGGGCCACACCGGCGCCCGTGATGCCCCCGCCGACGACGAGCAGGTCGACCGGAGCGCCCGCCCCGAGCTCCTCGAGGTCGCGGCGGCGGCGGGCGACGTTCAGGGAACCGGGCACCGGGCGGGTCACCGACCCACCGTATCGCACAGGTTGACAATAGTTGTGCAACTGTTCACCAATGGTCGATCCGTCGCCACCCGGTCCCGTCGAGCACCCCGCCGCCGCGCTCCCGCGCGACGACTTCCCGATGTCCTGGTCGGGCTGGGCCGACCCGGCGCGGTCCGCGGCGCCGGACGAGAGCGTCCTCGCCCTGGTCCGCGGCGCGTTCGGGCTGACGGGCGAGGTGGTCGCCGCCCCGCCCGCACCCGAGGACGTGGTCCTCCCGCCCGTGGCGCTGCCCGACGACGCGCTCGACGCGCTGCGGGGTCTGGTGGGCGACGCCCACGTGCTCGTCGACCACGACGCACGCCTGCGCCACGCCGCGGGCAAGAGCACGCTCGACCTGCTCGACGCCCGGTCCGGCGCCCTGCGGCGGGCGCCGGACGCCGTCGTCGTCCCCGCGGGCCCGGAGGAGGTACAGTCGGTGGTCGAGCGGTGCGCCGAGCTGCGCGTCGCCGTGGTCCCGTTCGGTGGTGGGACGAGCGTCGTCGGCGGGCTGCGGGCCGAGGCCGGGGCCCAGCGGGGCGTGGTCGCGCTCGACCTGCGCCGCCTGGACCGGCTCGTCGCCGTGTCCCCCGTGGACCGCACCGCCACGCTGCAGGCCGGCCTGCTGCTGCCGCAGGCCGACGCGCTCCTGCGCCCGCACGGCCTGCACCTGGGGCACCTGCCGCAGTCCTACGAGCGCGCCTCGGTCGGCGGCTGCGCGGCCACGCGCTCCAGCGGCCAGGCGTCCTCGGGCCACGGCCGGTTCGACGCGATGGTGCTCGGCCTGCGGGCCGCCACCCCGTCGGGGGAGCTGCGGGTCGCCGACCGCCCGCCGAACGCCGCGGGCCCCGACCTGAAGGGCCTGCTGCTGGGCAGCGAGGGCGTGCTCGGCGTGCTCACCGAGGTCACCGTCCGCGTGCAGCCGCTGCCCGGGGCGGAGCGCTACGAGGGGTGGACCCTGCCGTCGTTCGCCGCCGGGACGGCCGCCCTGCGCGACCTCGCGCGCTCCGGCGAGCGGCCGACGGTGCTGCGGATGTCCGACGAGGTCGAGACCGCCATGAGACTGGCGACGATCACGCAGGACGGCGCGGGTGCCGAGGACCCCGGTCCCGGGTCGTGCCTCGTGGTCGTCGGCTGGGAGGGCGAGGACCGGGCCGCGGTCGACGGTCGTGCCGAGCGGGCGGCCGTCCTGCTGCGGCGGCACGGCGGGGTGGCCCGAGGGGAGGCTCCCGGCGAGGCGTGGCGGGGCGGGCGCTTCGATGCGCCGTACCTGCGGGACGGCCTGCTGGACCGCGGGGTGCTCGTCGAGACGCTCGAGACCGCGACGCTGTGGTCGCGCCTGGAGGACTTGCGCTCCGGGGTCACCGCCGCGGTGCAGGCGGCGCTCGGCGGCGAGGACGCCGCGCCGGTGGTGGTCATGGGCCACGTCAGCCACGTCTACGCCGAGGGTGCCTCGCTCTATCTGACCGTCGTCGCGGCCGGCGGCGCCGATCCGGCCGCGACCGGTGCGCGCTGGTCGACCGCCAAGCGGGCCGCGGGGGACGTGATCGCCGCGCGCGGGGCCTCCATCACCCACCACCACGCGGTCGGGACCGACCACGCCCCGTGGATGCGCGACGAGATCGGTGAGCTGGGCGTCTCCGTCCTGCGGGCCGTGAAGGCGCACCTGGACCCCGTCGGCGTCATGAACCCCGGGAAGCTGCTCCCATCCCGACCGACCGCTCAGGGATGCTTGCCGGAGTCGTGACGCGCCGCACCCTGACCCTCGCCCTGCTCGTCCTCGCCGCGGTGCTCGTCGGCGCCGCCGTCGGCCTGCTCTCCGTCACCGACCGCCCGTCGTGGGCAGGTCTCCTCGGAGGACTCGTCGGCCTGCTCCTCGGGGGCGGGGGCGTCGCCCTGGCCCTCCGGAGCTCGAAGGCCCTGACCGACGGCGCCGACGCCCAGCGCGTGGCGGGCCTGCCGCTGGTCGCGCACGTCCCGCCCCCGGCCGCCGGGGAGGACGACCGGCGCCGTGCCGACGAGGCGTTCCGGATGCTGCGGGCCGCCCTCGTGCCCGCGCCGGGGGCTCCCGCGGGGACCCACCTCTCCGTCGTCGTGACCTCCGCCGCGCCCGGCGAGGGCAAGACCACGGTGGCCGCCGGCCTGTCGCGCGCGCTCTCGCGCGCCGGTCGACCCGTCGTCGCCGTCGAGGCCGACCTGCGCCGTCCGGCGCTGGCCGCCGCGCTCGGCGTCCCGTCACCCCCCGCACGCGGCCTGACCGCCGCGATCGTCGGCGGGGTCCCCGTCGCCGAGCTGCTCGTCGAGGTCTCCCCCGGCCTGCGCCTGCTGCCAGCGGGCGAGCTGCCGCCGAACGCCCCCGAGCTGCTGGGCAGCGCCGACGCCGCCCGGGTGCTCGCCGAGCTCGACGCGCTCGGGGTGGACGTGGTCCTCGACACCGCGCCGCTCCTGCCGGTCGCAGACACCCGCGAGCTGCTCGTGCACGCCCCGACGCACCGGGTCGTCCTCGTCGCGCGCCCGGGGGTGGCGGACCGGGGCGAGCTGCGCTCCGCCGTCGATCTGCTGCCCGGGTCGGAGCGGACCATCCTCGCCGTGTCCGGACGCTCCCCCGCCCCGCGCAGCTACGACCGCTACCTCCGCGAGGGCGAGCGGGCGTAGGGTCGCCGCCCGACCGCGGTCAGTCGGTCATGGCCCGCGCGAGGACCTCGTCGGGGTCGGCCACCCCGTAGACGGAGCGCAGGCGATCCCGGACGTCGCTGGGGATCACCCCGCCCGCCAGCAGCTCCCGGGCGACCAGGACGGCGCTGGGCCGGACGGGACGGGACGCGGGCGCCGCCGGTCCGACGGGCCGCTGCGGACGCCGCTGCGCGATGCCCATCGAGGCCGCCGTGCGGACGCCGGTCGACGCGACGCCGGGCCGGGGGGCGGCGGGAGCTCCCGCCGGGGGTGTCGGGTCGTCGGTCGGAGGAGCGGGTGCCCGGTCCACCGGTGTCGCGGGCCGATCGGTCCCCGGGGACGAGGGGTCGTCGTGCCGGGCGGGCGTGGGAGCGACGTCGGGCGGGACCAGAGGCGCGCCGGCCGCCGGGGACGCGCCGTCCCCGCCGTCCGCGGAGGCGGACGTGTCGGCCGCCGGGGAGGCGGGGCCGTCGTCCATGGAAGGGGACGTGCCGGCCGCCGGGGAGGCGGGACCGTCGTCCGTGGACCCGGAGGCCGGGTCCTCGTCCGTCCGGGCCGTGGCGGCCGCGGCCCACGAGGCCGGCGGGGCCGGCCACGGCGACGCGGACGCTCCCACCCAGGGGTTCGACGACGGTTCGGACGTCGGCTCGGCGGCCGGCCCCGGTGCCGGGGCGCCCGTCGAGGTCGGGTCGTCGGCGCGCGGCGCGGTCCGGTCGTCCGCGACGGGAGGCGCGGTCCGGTCGTCCTCGACGGGCGACGGAGGGGCGTCCGCGTCCGTCCGGGACGCGGCCTCGACCTCGGCGTCCGCCGGGGGCCCCGCCTCGACGTCCGCGTCCACGATCCCCACCGGCTCGAGGCGCGGCGTCCGCCGCACGATCGCTCCCGCGATGCCGGGCGGGACGGCTCCGGCGGAGGGGGTCGACGGGGTGGACGCGGGACGTCCGGGCGTGCCCATCCGGGACGGCCAGACCGGCGAGGCCGGGGACGCCCCCGGGGGCGTCGGCACGGACGCGGCGCCGTCGTCCTCGCGCTCGGGGGCCGTGTCCCGGGCGGCGTCGTCGGCCCACGGGCCGTCCGCCACGGCCGTGGCGCCGACGGTGTCCGGGTCCTCGTCGGCGGGGTCGGGGTCGGCGGGATCGGCCCAGGCGTCAGCGGACTCGGTGGCCGATGCGTCGGCGTCCGCGTCCGCCTCGGCGTCGGCGTCGGTCCGAGATGTGTCGGTCGATCCTGCGTCGGCCGGAGGGGGGTCGATGGCGGCGTCGGCGTCGGCGTCGGTCCGAGATGCGTCGGTCGACGCGGCGTCGGCCGAAGGGGAGTCGGCGTCGGCGGTCCGCGTCGCGTCGGTCGACGCGGCGTCGGCCGGGGAGGGATCGAAGGTCTCGACGTCGGGCGACGGGGCGCCGGCCGACGCGGCGCCGACGACGGACGGGGCACCGTCGGGCTCGGACCCCTCGGCCTCCGGCGCCGCGGTCTCCGGCGCCTGGGACTCCGGCTGCACGGGCACCGGGTCCCAGACCCGCGAGGGAGCCCCCGAGTCGAGCCAGGACCGGCCCGGTCGCGCCGGCGGCGGCGCGGGCGCGAGGGAGGGCGTCGGCGTCGGCTCGGTCGTGGGCGTGGGCGTGGGCGTCGGCGCGGTCGTGGGCGTGGGCGTGGGCGTGGGCGTGGGCCTCGAGGCGGACCGGATCGAGGCGACGAGTCCGAGGAGGCCGTCGACGCGTCCCTGGAGCGCGTCGATGCGTGCGACGAGCGGCGCGCCGGATCCGGGCGTCCCGATGACCGAGGAGAGCGGTCGGGCCTCGCGCGCCGTCGGGTCGCCGTCACCTCCGCGTGCCCCCGGCGCTCCGGTGGCACGCTCGCCGTCGGTGCCGGCGGTCGCCTCGGGCGCGGACCGCTCGTGGGTCCCGGGGTCCGTCCCCGGACCGGGCTGGTCCGCGGACGGAGAGGCCGTCGCGTCCCCGCCGCGCCCGTGGCCCGGGTCGGGGTCGGCCCCGTCGGCGGGCGTCCCGGTCTCGTCCTGCACCGTGGGTTCGTCGTCCGCCCGGGCCACGGGCGCGGGCGCGTTCACACCGACCGGACCAGGCGCCCCGTCGAACGCGGTGGGGCGGGGGGCACCCGACGTCGGAGGCACGGTGGGCGGCGCGTCGGAAGGCGGCGCATCGGTGGGCGGCGCGTCGGAGGGCGGCGCGGCCTCCGTCGTGGTCGTGCCGGGAGCGCCGACCACCTCGTCCGACGGCGGCCGGACGGTCCGCTTCTTCGAGCCCTTCCCCTTGCGCCCCTTCTTCTTCGGGGGCTTCTCGCCCTTCGCGGTCTTGCCGCTCTTCGCGGCGCCCTTCCCGGGCTTCTGCGGATCGCCGGGGCCGATGATCATCGCCGCGGAGCTCCGGGGGACGTGCGTCGGGGGGACGAGCCTGGACGGGAGGGGGACATGCGTCGAGCCCATCCTCGCACGCACGCCGTACCCTTGCCAGATGCCGCCGATCTGGTTCTGGATGCAGGTCGTGCTCGTCGCCTGCGTGCTCGTCAGCATCGTGATCGCCGGGTTCAAGCTCTGGGCGTGACCCGGCTCCCATGCGGGCTCCGGGGCCTGTGCGATGATCGGCCCGCTGCCCTGCGGACACCGTTCGCCGCGGCCAGCGCCTCGTCTCCCAACCGTGCAGGAGTGCCGTGTTCAGCTCGATCGTGGTCGGAACCGACGGTTCCGACACCGCCAACCAGGCCGTGACGGAGGCCATCGAGATCGCCAAGGCCGTGGGCGCCCGTCTCGAGATCGTCTCCGCCTACGAGCCCGTCTCCTCAAGCCGGCTCCGCGAGGAGGCCAAGCAGGCCCCCGCCGACGTCGAGTGGATGGTCAACGAGCGCGCCGACGTCGAGTCCACGCTCGACGCCGCCCGGCAGCGCGCGAACGCCGCGGGCGTCGAGGACGTCCGCACCTACGCCCGCCAGGGCGACCCGGCCGACGCCATCCTCGACGTCGCCGAGGAGTTCG
Source organism: Patulibacter sp. (assembly GCF_030655195.1). GTDB lineage: Bacteria > Actinomycetota > Thermoleophilia > Solirubrobacterales > Solirubrobacteraceae > Patulibacter. Next base: position 9,875 of record NZ_JAURWA010000162.1, read on the forward strand.
GCGGCGACCTGATCGTCGTCGGCAACAAGGGCATGACGGGCGCCAAGCGCTTCCTGCTGGGCTCCGTCCCGAACAAGATCAGCCACCACGCCCCGAGCTCGGTGCTGATCGTCCGCACCACCTAGTCCCGGTCCCGGGTCCGGCGTCCCGGCCGCGCACGCGGGACGTCGCCGGGACCACCGGGGCCGCCCGCCCCGGGGTGGGATGATCGGCGGGTGAGCTCCCCCGTCGATCGCGCAGCCGGCACCCCTCCCGGCCAGGACGAGGACTGGATGCGCCTGGCCATCGCCGAGGCGCACGAGGCCGAGCGTCACGGCGACGTGCCGATCGGCGCCGTCGTCGTCGGCCGCGACGGCACCGTCCTGGGCCGCGGGCGCAACGAGCGCGAGCGCGACGCGGACCCCACCGCCCACGCCGAGATCCTCGCGCTGCGCCGGGCCGCCGCCGCCCTGGGCTCGTGGCGCGTCCTCGACGCGACCCTCTACGTGACGCTCGAGCCGTGCTCGATGTGCGCCGGTGCCGTGGTCCTCTCGCGCATCCCGCGGGTCGTCTTCGGCTGCACCGACCCGAAGGCCGGGGCGTGCGGCAGCGTGCTGGACATCACCGCCCAGCCGGCGCTGAACCACCGGCCCGTCGTCGAGGGCGGGGTCCTCGGCGACGAGTGCTCGGCGCTCCTGCGGACGTTCTTCGCGGCCCGTCGGCGTCCCAGGCCCGAGCGTGCCGCGATGGACGCGCGGGACCCGCGGGGCGATGCACCCCGGCCGCAGCACTGACGCCTCCGCCGAGAGGCCTCCCGGGCGTGGCGGCACGGCGGCCCACGCGCGGCGGCGCGGGCCGTACCGGAGCGGCGGGCCGGTAGCGTTCCCGGCGTGCCGCCGCCGAATCCGCTCAAGCCGATCCAGGAGGCCCTCGAGCGGGTCCTCCACGAGAGCGGGCTGCACGACTTCGGGCGCAGCATGTCCAGCATCGACGACCTCACGGCCGAGGTGCAGCACGTCTACCAGCGCGTCGACGACATCGAGCGGGTGCTCGAGACGATCGTGCCGATCCTCGAGCGGCTCACGGTCGTCTTCGAGGACATCCAGTCCGACCTGCAGCCGATGAGCGAGCTGGCCTCGAAGATCCCCGGGTCCGGCTCGCGCCGCCGGCGACGCGAGCAGGAGGCCGGTCGCATCGGGACCGGCGCCGGGGCGCCGGCCGTCCCGACGACCGCGCTCGCCGGCACGGCGGCCGCGCACG
>NZ_JAURWA010000171.1 GCF_030655195.1 Patulibacter sp.
GCTCCCGCCGGGTCCGTCCGGCGCCGCGTCCGGGGCAGCGTCACCGGGGCCGCCCGCGGGGGCGCCCGGGCCCGGGGCGCCCGGGCCCGAGACCACGAAGTCCTGCTTGCGCACGAGGACGAACGCCCCGACCGAGCCGACCAGCGCGACCGCCGCGGTGATCAGGAACAGCGTGTTGAGGCCGGAGACGAACGCCGCGTGGGCGACGTCGCGGATGCGGTCGACCTGCTCGGGGCTCGCCTGCACGGCGATGCCCTTCAGCGCGGCCTCGGTCTGGCCGGCGGTGACGGCGGCCGACAGGTCGTCGGCCCGCGCCGCGGCGGGGGTGCCGGCCAGGCCGCTGGTGATGCCCGCCTCGACCTTGTGCTGGAAGACGGCGCCGAGCGCCGCGACCCCGCCGGCGATGCCGACCTGCCGGAACGTCGAGTTGATGCCCGACGCCATGCCGGAGCGCCGCGGCTCGACGACGCCGATGGCGGTGGACGCCAGCGGCGGGTTGACGAACCCCGAGCCGATGCCGGCGATCGCGAAGCCGAGGATCAGGACGGTCCACGGGTCGTCCGGCTCGATGCCGTGCATGAGGATCAGGCCGATGCCGACGAACCCGAGCCCGCCGCCGAGCAGCAGGCGCACAGGGACCTTCGTGGTCAGGCGCCCGGCGATCGGGCCGCAGAGGAACGTCAGTCCGGTGATCGGCAGGAAGCGCAGGCCGGCCTCCAGCGGCGAGTAGCCCAGCACGCCGCCCTGCAGGTAGAGCGTGAGGTAGAGGAAGAGCGCGAAGAGCGACGCCGACATGCAGAACGCGGTCAACGACGCGCCGAGGAAGGTCGGCTTGCGCAGCAGCCGCAGGTCGAACAAGGGGTTCTCGCGCCGCAGCTCGACGGCGACGAAGGCCACGAGCAGCACGACCGAGCCGATCAGGCAGCCGAGGATCTGCGGGCTCCCCCAGCCCTCCTTGTTCGCGTCGACCAGGCCGAAGATCAGCAGGAACAGCGCCCCGGCGAAGAGGAGCGCCCCGGCCCAGTCGATGCCGGCGTCGTGCGGATCCTTGGACTCCGTGATCTTCGACAGCGACAGCGCGATCGCGGCCGCGCCGATCGGCAGGTTGACGAGGAAGACGGCCTGCCAGCCGAACGCGTCGGTGAGGACGCCGCCGGCCAGCGGGCCCAGGGCGACGGCCGAGCCGGTCACCGCACCCATGATCCCGAAGGCGACCCCGCGCTCCTTGCCGTGGAACGTCTGGGCGATGATCGCCAGCGAGGTGGCGAACATCATGCCGCCGCCGATCCCCTGCACGCCGCGCAGGAGGTTCAGCATCAGCGGCGTCGTCGACAGGCCGCAGCCCAGCGACGAGAGCGAGAAGACGACCAGCCCGATGACGAAGACGCGGCGCCGGCCGATCAGGTCGGCGACCGAGCCGGCGACCAGCAGCGTCGAGGCCAGCGTCAGCGTGTAGGCGTTGATGACCCACTCGAGGTTCGAGAACGACGAGTCCAGGTCCGACGCGATGTCCGGTAGCGCGACGTTCACGATCGTGACGTCGATCAACAGCATGAAGACGCCGGTCGCGACGGCGACGAGGGCCAACCACTTGCGGTCCATGGGGCCGCCTCTCTCTGGGAAACGCTACGGAGCGTAGCGATCCGCGGCCCGGGCGCCGGACCGCGGCCGGAGACCCCGGTTCAGCGCGCCGCCAGGCGCAGGCTCCGGCGCGCCTGACCGGTCCGGCCGTTCTCGTCCTCCACCCGCAGGGTCGTCGAGATCAGGCCGACCCGGCGCGCCCGCCGCAGCTGCGCCGCGGAGAGCACCCAGGTGAAGGTGTGTCGCGCCGCGGCCTGCAGCTCGACGGCGCCCTTGCCGAGCGTCCGCCCCTGCAGCGCCGAGCGGACCTGCAGCTCGCAGCGCGCCCCGCCGGACGGGCAGCGTGCCGTGACCTGCAGCCGTCGACCGCGCAGGCGCACGACCGGTCGGCCGGGCTTCAGCGCCGCCGGTGCCTTCGCCGCACGGCGCGGCCCGCGGGCCAGGAGGCGCGGAGCCGCGACCCGCGCGGCCACCGAGCCGCCGGCCGGGACCGAGAAGGAGAACCGCGCGACCGCGACGTACGCGCGGCCGACGACGAGACGCGAGGGGTCGATCGCCAGCGGTCCGGAGGTGTGCTTCGCGCCGTCGAGCGGCACGGCGGCCGCCGGGAGCTCGGCCACGGTCCCGCCGCCGACCTCCTCGAGCCGCACCGACGTCGTCACGGTCCCGCCGGACCCGTCCGCGCGGCTGTCGGCGGAGAGGGTCAGCGACGCGGTGCCCGACGGGTTCGCGCCGTCGTAGGGCGTGGGCTCCGAGCGGCTCTCGGCCACCACGCGCGGCGGCGCGACGGGCAGGCCGGTGACCCGCAGCCCGGTCGTGCCGGCGTCGGGGCCGGAGCCGACGGGCGCGAAGGGCTGCACCAGCGGGCAGAGGACGAGCACGCAGTCCGGCGTGGCGGCCGGTGGTCCGAGCGGCAGGACGTAGAGCGTGTCGCGCAGCGTCAGGCGGCCGTCGTCGGGCGTCTGCGCCCCCGCCGCGGGGCCCCCGGCGAGCAGCGCGACCAGCGCCGTGGCGCCGATCGTCGTCGTCCTGCCTCTCGCCCGTCCCGTCATGCCGCCGCCTCCTGGAACCCCGCGCACGCGACGGACGCCCCGCCGCGGGACGCCCGGCACCGGCCGGTCGGCGCCAGGGTACCCCAGCGATCGCGCGGGATGGGCCGGGTCGCGGACCCGCCGGAGGAACCGGGTCCGGCGGCCGCGCGAACGCCCGCGGGCGCGTGACCGGCCGCGCCTCGGCCGCGGGGGCCACCGGCCCGGCGGCGCCCGAGCCTCAGCCGCAGAGCTTCTCGGCGAGCGGACGCGCGATCGTCGGCGCCAGGCGCACGTCGATGCGTCGGCTGGCTCCCGCCGGGACGGGGAAGAGCACCTGGGCGACGCGCCGCGTGCTGGTCGACGTCGACAGCGGCGCCACGGACGCCAGGCGCAGTCGCGCGTCGGCCGGCAGGCGGCAGAGCCCGACGCGGTAGCCGCCGCGGCGCGCGTCGACGAGGAGGCCCCGGACGCCCTTGGCGGGGATCGGCTTCGAGGCCAGCCGGACGGTCGTGCCGTCGGCCATGACGGCGCTCACGCGCGCCGCCGAGCCCCAGGCGGGCAGTCGCACGGTGGCGTCCGCGTCCTCGATCGACTTCACGGAGCGCAGGACGTCCACGCCGTCCTGGTCGAAGCGCTGGTCGACCCGGATCGTGCCGGCGGAGCCCTTCGAGGTGCCGTAGGCGCGCAGCCCCTCCGTGAACGTCCCGCGCAGCGGGAGCCCGCCGCCGAGCGTGACGCGCAGCTGCTGCGTCCCGGCCTGGCGCAGGTTGCGCCCGGGCTCGCTGTCCAGCACGACGCGCCCGCGGACGGTGAGGTCCAGGCCGAACGCCGACCGCGCGCTGCCGCCGGTGCCCGAGACGGGGTCCCCGGCGGCGCCGAAGAGCCGGGACATCTCGATCCCGCCGATGTCGTCGGTCGGGTGGCGGAGCAGCAGGCCGGTGGAGTAGCGCTTCGTCGACACGGCGAGCCGACCGGCGTCGGGGTCCCAGGCGAACCAGCCGGGCGGCAGGACGTCCTTGCGGGACCCGAAGCCCAGCTGCGCGAGGCGCGCGGCGTGCGACGCGAACCGCGCGGCGGTGAAGATCGGGTCGGCCTCGGCGGAGGCGTCGCGCCCGACGACCCCCCACAGACCGGTCTCGAGCAGCCCCGTCCGCTGGCGCCCGGCGTAGATGTCGTAGGTCTCGAGCGCGCGCTGGGCGATCCACGTCGCCCAGGCCGCCTCCGGCGCCGAACCGGTCAGGCGCGTGTTCGTGGCCAGCGTCTCGACGCCCTGCAGCGCGAAGGCCCAGTACCGCGTGAGGTGCCAGCGGCGGGTGCCGAGGCTCGTGTCCCAGTTCAGCGTGCCGGCGTGGGTCCAGTCGCCGTAGAGCGTCCGCTGGCCCCAGAGCTTCAGCCGCGCCTCGTCGTCGGGGGACAGCGGGGCCATCCCGGCGGCGACCGCGAGGTCGTAGTGGCGCAGGCCGGAGTAGATGAGGTTCTCGTACTCGCTCGACGAGAGCAGGGCGGGCCCGAGCGACCCGGCCGCGCGCGGCGAGTAGATGAGCCCCAGGCCGCCGTTGAGGAAGGCGGTGCGGCCCTCGGTCAGGGGCGCCCGGGTGCCCTGCACGAAGCGCATGAGCTGCAGCCGGTACTGCTCGAGGTACTGCGGGTCGCCCGACACCTTGTAGGCCGCCATGGCCATGTCGCCCTGCCAGTTGAACTGGTTCAGCAGCATCGCCGGGTAGCGGTAGAAGCCGGAGTCGGCGACGGAGCGGATCCGCTCCACGATGCGGTCGGCGACGTCGTCGGGCATGCCGACGGCCTTGCGGACCTCCCACGCCGACGCGAGCGCGGAGGCCACCTGCGGGTCGATCGCGACGTGCTGCGCGCCGGGGCTCGAGGTCGACGACGACCAGCCCGGGATGTGTGCCTGCCCGCCGTTGCGGGATTCCGGCGGCGTGAGGAAGGCGGGCGCGCGGGTCAGGACGTCGGCGAGCGCGACGACGCGGTCGTCGTGCCGCGAGGCGCCCTTGTGCCGGCTGCGTGCCGCGGCGGCGTGGACGGCGAGCATGTTCGCGTCGAGCCGCACGTCGTCGTCGTTGCCGACGGGCAGGTACGTGCTGCGGCCGGCCTGCCAGCGCGGCTCGATCTGCGCCTGCCGACGGTCCACGAAGTCCCAGAGCCCGGCCTGGTCCCACTGCTTGGCGGCCCGGGCTGGTGACGGCGCCAGGCCGCCGGCGAGCAGCGCGGCGAGGAGCAGCAGCGCCAGGAGTGGTCGCCTCACGTGGTGGACCCGGGGTGCGGGACCTCGGGCTCGAGCAGCTCGGTGTCGGCGTCGGAGTACGGCGGCGCGCAGCAGCAGAGGAGGACGAGATCCTGCTCGGCGGAGTCGTTGAAGAGCTTGTGCGGCGTCCCCGGCGGGATCACGACGCAGTCGCCCACGCCGACCTCGCGCTCCTCGTCGCCCAGGCGGATCCGGCCCGCACCGGCGACGAAGTAGTAGAGCTCCTCGGAGACGTGGTGCACGTGCGCGGTCGTGGCGCCCGTCGGTGGGACGCGCGCCTCGGCCAGCGACTGGTTGTCCGTGGGCAACGACACCGGCCCCGCGACCTCGCGGATCGTGGAGCCGTCCTTCGTGGTGAAGGGCGAGGCGTCGGCGAGGTTGCCCAGGTGCATCGGCGCCGACCCTACTAGCGGCCCCCGTCGACCCGCGGCACACGATCGCCCGCCTGCACGGTCGCGCCCGTGGCCCTGCGGCACACGGCGCGCAGCCCGTCCAGCAGGGCGTCGTCGGGCTCCGGGGCCGGGACCGCCCGCGGCGAGACCGGGCCGACGAGCGCCTCCCCCACCGCGCCGACGAGGGCGGCGGCGGTCAGCTCCGCGTCCTGCGGCGGCAGCGCGCCGGCGTCGATGGCCTCGACCAGCAGCCCGGCGAGCAGGTCGCGGTAGGTGCGGCGGTACTCCAGCCGGACCTCGTCGACCAGCGCGTCGACGGGCTCCGCCAGGAGCGCCCAGGCCAGCGTGCGGTTCTGCAGCGCGCGGCGGGCGAAGACGTCCAGCGGGGCGAGCACGCGCTCGACGGGGTCCGGTCGGTCCGTGCCCTCGACCGCCTCGACCGCCGCGCGCATCGCCCCGACCTCGCGTCCGCACACGTCGCGGAAGACCTCGACGAACAGCTCGGCCTTCGACCCGAAGTGCCGGTACAGGGTGCCGGCGGCGACACCGGCCCCGACGGCGATCGCAGCGACGGACGCCCCCGCGTAGCCGTGGTCCTCGACGACGGTCCGCGCGGCGGCGAGCAGGCGCTCCCGGGTCGGGGCGACGTCGGCGGCGCGCAGCGGCGTGGCCGCCGCGGCGCCGCCGGGCAGGGCGCTCACGCGGGGAACGCGCGATCGACGATC
>NZ_JAURWA010000172.1 GCF_030655195.1 Patulibacter sp.
GTCAGCGCCGCAGCGTCGCCCGCGCCGGCCGGCCCAGCCGCCCGGACGGCGCGATCGCGCGCACGCTCACGGTCGTCCGGCCCCCTCGCACGGTTCTGCGCGGCGCCCGCACGCGCACGGACGAGCGACCGGCCCGGACGACCGTCGTCTCGCGCGCCCCGTCGGCGTAGCGCACGAGCACGGCGTGGCGGACCGCACCGCCGGGCCTGAAGCGGACCTCCAGCCGCGCCCCGCGCCGGCGGACCGTCACCCGCCTCGGCGTGCCGACGCGCAGCGTCCGCTGCACGAACGAGCCGACCCGCACGACGCGCTTGACGATGCCGTCCTGGAGGACCTGCGCCTCGATCTCGTGGCGGCCCGGGACCAGGGCGTTGGGGGTGAACCGGACGGTGCCGCGGCGTCCGCCGGGCGAGAGCACGACCGATCCGCGCCGGGTCCGCTCGACGAAGCGCACCGTCTCGTCGGGGATCGCGTCCAGCCGGTAGGTGATCGAGCGGGTGGTGCCGCGCGCACGCCCGACCTTCGCGGTGACCTTCGGCGCGGGCGCCGGAACGGTCGCGGAGACCGAGGTGAAGGCCGGCGACCCGGCGCGGGGCACGACCTGCCACGTGCCGGCGGCGGGGTCGCCGAGGACGACGATCCGCGAGCCGGTCGCCGCGGTCGCGGCGGTCGCGATCGTGTCGCCGTCGGCCTCGGGCTGGATCGTGCGGCCGGCGGGATCGATCAGGTCGACCGCGGGTGCCGTGCCCGCGGCGCCGACGTTGATCGTCGCCCGCGTCGTCCCGGCCGGGATCGCCAGACGGGTCGGGCCGCCGACCTGCCTGGTGCCGGCGATCGTGACGCTCCGCAGGTCGCAACCGCTGTCGAATTCGGGGAACCCGTCGCCCCAGACGTACGTCGCACTGCCCTCGACGAGCTCGTAGAACGGGGGCTTCCAGTACGGCAGCGGGATCTTCGCGCAGCCCCCCATGCCCTTGTTCGAGACGACGACCTTGCCGACCTCGACGCACTTCCCGAGGGCGCACGCCGTCCCAGCGGCCTCGCCCTGCGCCCCGAGCTTGCCGGCGTAGATGTCGAGCTTCGCGCCCAGGAAGAGGAAGGGCTTCGTCTGTTTGAAGACCCCGACCTCGGCCGCGATCTTCGCGTAGCCGGCCGTCGAGAACTCGAACCGCGCCGCCGCGACGTCGAGCGTCGAGAGGATGCGCAGGTCGCCCTTCGCCTCGAGCACGAACGGGCTGCCGAAGGTCGCCGTCAGCGAGCCGTCCACGTCGAAGAGGTAGCTGCCGGACTGCCCGGCGCTCGTCGGCGGCGCGATCGGGACGACCCCGATCCCCGCGCCGCCCGAGAGCTTCAGCGGGGAGAGCCCGAAGCCGGCGTCGATGCGGTGCAGGAACACCTGGGGGTAGAGGCCGATGCCGGGGAAGGTCGGGACGTAGCTCGCCCGGACCGACACGAGCTTCCCGTCCGCGACGATCACCTCGAAGCGCAGCGAGGCGCCGCCGGGAAGGGTGATCTTCGCCCCGCCGACCCAGCGGTCGCCCTCGGCGGTCCAGGTCAGGGAGAGGTCGTCGATCGAGACCGGTGGGACGAGGATGCGGTCGGCCTGCAACGACAGGCTGTCGAGCCGCAACCCGCTCTCGGGGTCGATCTTCAGCGTCGCCTGCCCCGTCGCGTCGCCGAACCCGGTCGGGAGCCGCAGCGCGAGGGTGACGCTCGAGCCGTCGCCGTCGATCCGCGGCTCGAGCGCGCCGACCACGGGGAAGCCCTTGACGCGCACCGGGAAGCGGGCGACGTCGAAGGCGAACAGCCTGCCGCCGGGGCCCGCGACGAGCTTCTGGCGCAGTCCTCCCTCCCACAGGACGATCGGGCTCGACCCGGCCACCGGGATCTCCACGCGGGCGCTGCCGCTGCCGGCCGTGTAGAGCTCCTTGTCCGCCGGATCGATCACCAGCTGCGTGCCGCCCAGCGGGACGACCCGCAGGCCGTTGACGCGGATCGGTCCCTCGGCGACGGCGACGGACCGGCCGTCGCGCACGCCGGTGAGGAAGCACCCGGTCTCCACCATGGCCTTGACGCGGGCGAACTCCCGGCGCCGGCAGTCGGCGGCGGTGACGTTGCCCCCGCCGGTGACGCTGCCGGGGATCGTCGTCGGGAGGCCGGCCCCGGGGCTGCGGGTCAGCGGACCGAAGAACAGCCCGCGGATCTCGCCGGCGGTCTGCGATCCCGCGGGCGTCCAGACGGCGAATCCGCCGCCGTCGGGCGCAACGTCGAACGCGAGGTCCTCGATCTCGGCGGCGCTGGTGGTCAGGCGCTGCTCGCCCGCGAAGACGCCGTCGCCGCTCGCGCTGCGGCGGGCGTAGAGGCCCTTGTGGCCCTTCGGCGCGTCGCGGGTGTCGCCGCGGTCGAGCACCAGGGCGCTGAGCGCGCCGCCGCGGCCGACCATGCGGGCGACCGTCGCCGAGGTCGGCTGAACCGTGCCGCGGGCCTTGCCGCCGACCTCCGTCACCCCGTAGACGCCGACGTCCGCGGACGGGCGCGAGGCGACGAAGAGGCGTCCGCCGGGGCCCGCGGCCAGCGTCGGGGCGTAGCCCTGGAACGTGCCGGCGACCGTCCACCGCGACGCGTCGTTCGGGTCGCCCTGACCGTCGAAGCGCCGGACGGCGAACCGGCCCGGACCCGTCACGAGCACCGCCGCGACGCCGCCTCCGGGCAGCGTCGCGAGCTGGGCCCGCTCGCCCGGGGCGGCCGGGGATCCGAGGTCGACGCGGCCGGCGGTGAACGCCCCTGGGGTCAGCGCCTGCACGAAGGTCCCGCCCTCGCGCTGGGAGGAGAGCGCCGCGATCCTCGGAGAGGACGCGCTGCCGAACGCGACCGGCTGGGCGTCGACCGCGACGCCCGTGCCGGCCGGGCCGCCGGAGCTGAACGACGTCCCGCCGTCGAGGGAGACCAGGAGGACCGTGGCGCGGTCGGTCGTGCCGGAGCCGTCGGGCAGCGCGTAGCGCGTCGGGTAGCGGCTGGTCAGGACGACGAGCTGGGTGTTGACGATGACCGGGAACGGCCCGTCGCTGAGCTCCTTGTTGAGGTTCGGGCCGTCGTCGGCGTCGTAGGCCTTCTCCGGCACGAGCACCCGCGTCGGGGCCGGGTTGTCGCACGCGGCGGCGCCGCGGGGCAGGCGGCAGAACCCGACCGCGTCCTCGCCGCCGGGGCCGCCGTCCGCGATCCGCCAGGTGACGTAGGCCGTCCCGGCGTCGTCGACGACCGCGTGCGGCGCCGCGCCGTTCGTGGCCAGGGTCACGCGCCTGGGGAGGGGCAGCGGCGGGGCCTTGGTCGTCAGCCGCTTCGTCGACCCGTCGAACCCGGGCGTCGATGCGGTCGGGCGGGCGTCGGCGACCGCCGGGACCGCGAGCAGCCCCAGTGCGGTGAGGACCGCCGCGGGCCGCAGGCGGGATGGACGCCCGCGGAGTGGGCGGCGGGTGGGGCGCAGGCGGGATGGGCGTCGGACGGGGAGGGGGCGGGAGGGGCGCATCAGGAGCCTGTCGTGGCGGGTCGGACGAGGGCGAGGCCGTCGCCGGCGAGCTCCTCCGGGGTCGTGCCCGGACGCACGACGCGGCGCAGCAGGTCCTCGAGGGCCGCGTCGTTGGCCGTGACGAGCGGGGCGTTCCCGGTCAGCGCGACGACGGAGGGCACGCCGGGCTCCAGGGACGGCCACGGCACCGCGATGCACGCGGCGGCGGGGTGCGACCAGGCGACCTCACGCGCCGCGGCGCCGGACCGGACGGCGGCGACCAGGTCGCGTACCTCGTCCGGGCCTTCCGGGCTCGCCGCGCTGAAGCGGGGCCAGGGGTCCTCGGCCACGAACGGATCGACCTCGTCCGGCGGCAGCTGCGCCAGCAGGGCGATCCCGCCGGCCGTCGCCCAGAGCGCGGTCGGCGGGTCCCAGCCGTCGGCGGACGGCGCGTCGGGGCCGGGCGTCGTGGCGGCCAGGAGCGGCCGGACGCCCGCGAGCTGCATCACGAAGACCGAGGCACCGGTGAGGCCGCTGACCACGTGCGCGATCCGCGCCGCCCGGGCGACGGCCTCCCGGCTGCCGCCGGTGGCCCCGAGCGCGTGGGCCCGCGGCCCCAGCCGGTATCCGCCGGCGTCGCGGACGGCCCAGCCCTCCCGGGCCAGGAGCGCGAGGGTCCGCGAGAGCGCCCCCTTGTCGATCCCGAGGCGACGCGCGAGCTCGCGGACCCCCACGGACCGGTCGTCGAGGGTCTCGAGGATGGCGAGTCCGCGCTGCAGGGCCTGTGACACGACGTGCACCGTACACCGTTGCCAGTTCGGCGACCAGATGTTGCCCGGGCGGCAACACCAGGGTTCCGGGTCCCCGGGGTCTCGTCGCCACGTCCGGCCGACCCGCGCGGTCGCCGCCGGGCCGCGGACCGTCCGCCGACCGGTGCCGCCGCTACGGTTCCCGCGATGCGCGCGACCGCCTACGTCGCGGGTCTCGAGCTCGACCTGGAGGTCTTCAGCGGGCCGTTCGACCTGCTGCTCACGCTGATCCTCAAGGAGGAGGTCGACCTGCTCGAGGTCGACCTCGCGGACGTCGTCCTCACCTACCTCGACCACCTCGAGACTCGCGGCGAGCTCGATCTCGAGGTCGCGACGGAGTTCCTCGTCCTGATCGCGTCGCTGCTCGAGCTGAAGTCGCGGCTGCTGCTGCCCCGCGACGAGGACGACGAGCTCGGCGACCTGCAGCCGGAGGAGGCCGCGGAGGAGCTGATGGAGCGCATGCTCCAGGCCCGCCGCTACCGCCACGCCGCCGACCATCTCGCCGAGCGCCTGCAGGGCGAGGACGGCAAGCGCTTCCGGTCCGCCCCGCTGCCGCGGCACCTGCGCCGGTTCACGGAGCAGGACGCGATCGCCGTCCACAGCCCGGCGCGTCTGGGCAAGGCGATCGGCGGCCTGCTCCGCCTGCCGCCCCGGGTCGACCTGCACCACGTCACGCTGCAGCGCGTCAGCCTGCCCGAGCGCCTCGCGCACCTGCGGACGCTGCTGCGCCGCGGCTCGTTCACCTTCACCGAGGCCGTCGGCGACGCGGACCGCACGACCGTCGCGGTGACCCTCTGGGCCCTGCTCGAGATGTACAAGCAGGGCGAGGCCGACTGGACCCAGGTCGAGCCGTTCGCCGAGATCCACGTGGCCGGCGTCGCCCCGGGTGCAGCACGCTGGTCCGCCGCTGTCCGCGAGCCGGTGTCGACGTGAGCGACCGGCACGACGACCCCGACCTGGTGGTCGACTCCACCGCGGAGGAGCTGCCGGACGAGGTGTCGGTCCTCGAGGCCGCCGAACCGACCGCACCCCTGCCGCCCGAGCAGTCCGGCCTGGCGTCGCAGGTCGAGTCGTTGCTGTTCCTCTCGTCCGAGCCGGTGCGCCTCGACGACCTGGCCCTGGCCTGCGACACCGGTCCGGAGGAGGTCGCGGTCGCGCTCGAGGAGCTGCGCCGCGTCTTCGCGCCCGGACGCCGCGGGCTGCTGCTGCGCGAGCTCGGCGGCGGCTTCCTGCTCTCCTCGGCCCCGGAGACCGAGCCCGCGGCCCGGCGGCTGCTGGCCGCGCCGCGCACCCCGCCGCTGACGCCCGCGCAGGCCGAGACGCTGGCGATCGTCGCCTATCTGCAGCCCGTCAGCCGGCCCGAGATCACCCGGATCCGCGGCGTCGCGGCCGACTCCGCCTGCAACACGCTGACGGAGCGGGGGATGATCGAGGAGGCCGGGCGGTCGCAGTTCGGCGCCGTCCTCTACCGCACGACCGGCCTGTTCCTCAAGCTCTTCGGCCTCGACGGCCTGGCCGACCTGCCCGACCCCTCCGCGTGGGACCCCACACCCGAGGAGACCGCCACCCTCCGCGAGCGCCTGATGATCGCCGGGGACGCCCGCGGCGGCGGCGACGCGGTCCAGGGCGACGACCCGACCGACCGCCCCACGCTCGACCTGACGGGCTCCGCCGCGCCGACGGGCCACGCGGCGACGGAGTTCGGGGCCGGGGGTGGAACGGGCGGCGTCCCGGTGTCCTCCGACGCCGACGGTCAGCCCGCGGGGCCGGGTGATGCGGAGCCCGGATCCGCGGGCCACGAGAACCGGGCGTCGCGGGAGTAGTCCTCGCGGCGCCGGTCGAGCGCCAGCGCGACGTGGCCGGGGGCGTTGTCGCCGACGAGCAGTCGCAGCGGGCGGTCGTCCCCGCGGTCGAGGTGCTCGAGGAGCGCGGCGGCTGCACGGCCGGGCGGTGCCTCGAGCGGGTGCGGGTCCTCGGCCGTCGGCGGCCAGGGGACCTCGGCCGTCCCGAACAGCGACTCCCGCAGTCCGTCGTACGTGCCCTGCGGGTCCGCGAAGCGCATGCTCGTCGTGCCCCAATCGGTGTCGAACCCGCCGAGCTGCGCGATCGTGACGCGGACCCCGAACGCGGCGACCTCGCCGGCCAGTGCCTCGGAGAAGCCCTCGAGCCCCCACTTGCCGGCGTTGTAGAGCCCCAGCAACGGCATCGACCCGACCGCCCCGACCGTGCTGATCTGGACGAGTTCCCCGGATCCCTGCGCACGCATGTGGGGCAGTGCCGCCTGGGTGACCCAGAGGGGACCGAGCAGGTTGGTGTCGACGTGGTCGCGGGCGTCGTCCTCCGACAGCTCCTCCGTCGCCCCGACGAGCCCGTACCCGGCGTTGTTGACGACCACGTCGAGGCGTCCGAACACGCCGGCGGCCTCGTCGACGACCCGGCGCACGGCGTCGCGACCGCGGACGTCGAGCTGCAGGACCCGCAGCCGATCCGCGTGACGTCCCTGCAGATCGGCCAGCGCGTCCGCGGACCGGACGGTGCCGATCACCCGATCGCCGCGGTCGAGGGCGGCGGCGACGAACGCGCGCCCGAGGCCCCGACCGGCGCCGGTGACGAACCAGACGCGGGGCTGTGTCGTGGGTGTGGCGGGCATCGGATCCTCCTTCGAACGTTGGCGAGACGCAGCGTCTCGTGGTTCGAGCGTAGCGCGATCGGACCGATGACGAGACGTGGCGTCTCGCCGTCTTCTACGCTCCGATCATGGCGGCCCCACCCGATCCGGCCCGGCGCAGCGCCCGGGCACGCAGGTCGATCCTCGACGCCACGACCGCATTGACGGCCGAGGTCGGGTACGCAGCCGTGACCGTCGAGGCGATAGCGGCCCGGGCCGGGGTCGGCAAGCAGACGATCTACCGGTGGTGGCCGTCCAAGGGCGCGGTGCTCTTCGACGCGATCCTCGACCGCGGCTCGGACGCGGAGCGCGGGACGGCTCTGCCGGACACCGGCGATCTGCGGGCCGATCTCCAGGCGGTCCTGCGCGCCGTGGTGGCCGAGCTGGCGGACCCCGCGACGGATCGCACCAACCGGGCCGTCACCGCGGAGATCCAGGCGGACGAGTCGCTCGCCGGAGAGCTCGTCACCCGGCTGCTGCGTCCGCAGATGGAGGCGACCGCGGATCGCCTCGATCGGGCCCGGCAGGTCGGGCAGCTGGCGCCGGACGCCGACGTGGAGGTCGCGGTCGAGCTCCTCTTCGGCCCGCCCTTCCACCGCTGGCTCCTCCGGACGGGGCCGCTCGAGGACGAGTACGCCGACCGGCTCGTGGCAGGCGTGCTCTCCGGCCTCGCCCCACGGGCCCCATGAGCGACGCGGGCCGACGGCCACCCCCCGGTCACGCCTCGACCGGCGGGCGCCTGATACCTCTTGACGGACATGTCGCCCGGCCGCCACCTGTTCGTCACGCGCGGCGACCTGACGCACCTGCACTGCGACGCCTGGGTGCTGCCCACGGACCGCGAGGGGACGGTCACGCCGCCGTGGGTCGCCGAGCTCGAGCGCCTCGGCCGCGGGCGAGCCGACGCGTACGGCGGCCGGCTCGACGACGCCGCACGACGCGACCTGTCCGAGACCGGCGCGGCGGTCCTGCGGGCGCCGTCCGCCGACGATCCCGGCGTGATCGCCTGCGACACGGCGGTGGCCCACGGTGACGTGGCCGCGTGCGCGCAGGCCGCGTCCGTGGCGATCGCCCGCGTCAGCGCGATGGCCGACGGCGTGGAGGCCCGTCCGACGCGGACCCTCGAGCAGCCGCGGTCCCGCGCCCTGGTGGCCCTGCCGACCGTCGGGGTCGGCGCAGGCGGGGGACGAGACGTGCGCGGGGCCGTGCTCGCAGGACAGATCGAGGCGGCGCTGGGCACCCTGTCGGCGGAGGAGGGCCCGGACGTCGTCCTCGTCTGCTTCGACCACGAGCACTACGCCGCCGCGCAGCGCGCGCGGGCCGCGACCGGCGTGGGCGACGCGCTCTTCGCCGGCCTGGGGGCCGACCTGTCGGGGCGCATCGAGGTCCTGGCCGGCCACGCGCGCGCCGGGCGCCTGGTCCCGTTCGTCGGGGCCGGCGTCAGCATGGGTGCCGGGCTGCCCTCGTGGGTGGGGCTGCTGGACGAGCTGATCGCCCAGGCCGGCATGGAGTCCGACCGGGCCGCCCTGGACCGCGTCGACCTGCGCGATCGCGCCGCCCTGATCCAGAGCCGTCTCGGCGTCGGCGAGCTCGAGCGCATCCTGCTCCAGCGCCTGACGTCCGCCTCCCGGGTGGCGCTCCAGCACCAGCTGCTCGCGTCGCTCCCGGTGCGCGAGGCCGCGTCGACGAACTGGGACGACCTCTTCGAGCGCGCGTGGCGGGACGCCGGCGCCGATCGCGTCGCCCAGCTGCCGTTCGACGGCCAGACGGGGGCGGAGCACTGGATCGTCAAGCTCCACGGCACCGTCCGCGACGGGCACCTGCACGGCGTCGTCCTGACCCGCGACGACTACCTGCGGTTCGGTGCGGAGCGCAACGCCCTGGCGGGCATCGTCCAGTCGTTGCTGCTGACCCGGCACATGCTCTTCGTCGGCTTCGGACTCAGCGACGAGACGTTCCACCGGATCGCCCACGACGTGCGGCAGGTGCTGCACGAGGGCTCGGGGATCGGGCGCACGGGGGCCTACGCGACGAGCCTGTCGCCGTCGCGGCAGACGGTCACGGCCGAGCTGTGGACGGGCCAGCTGGACGTCGTCTCCACGCGGCGGGCCGAGGACGGCGAGGGGCGGGCCGGCACCGCGCCCGCGGCTCGCCGGCTGGAGATCGCGCTCGACCTGCTCGGCATGCTCTCGGTCGACCCGCTCGGGCACCTGCTGGACCCGTCGTTCGACGGCGCGCTGACGGCCGACGAGCGCCGGCTGGCCGAGGTCCTCCGGCGGTTCGCCGCCGACGCCGACCCGCTGCTGGACGGCGCTGGCCCCGCCGGGCGGGCCATCGGGCGCTGGCTCGACGGCATGCGCGAGCACTGACCGCGCCCCCGCGGCCGGGGGCGTCCCGGACGTGTGACCTATTCCCGATCCGGGTTGGGGCGTTATGGCGCGCCATCGCCTAATATGCGCAAACTCGATCAGGGTTTCCTCCCTGGACCGTCCTCACGAAAGCGATCTCCATGCGTCTGACGACCCGACTTCCAGTCTTCGCCGCCCTCGCGGCGTCCGCGGTCCTCGCCGGCTGCGGCGGCGCCTCCGACGAGGTCGGCGGCGGCGAGTCCTCGTCGTCCTCGAGCGGCGCGCAGACGAAGCTCTCGCTCGTCGCCTACGCCGTCCCGAAGGTCGGCTTCGACAAGATCATCCCGGCGTTCCAGAAGACCGAGGCCGGCAAGGGCGTCACGTTCTCGCAGTCCTACGGCGCCTCGGGCGACCAGAGCCGCGCGGTCGAGGCCGGCCAGCCCGCCGACCTCGTCAACTTCTCGCTGACGCCCGACGTCACGCGCCTGGTGGACTCCGGCAAGGTCGCGGAGGACTGGAACACGAGCAACGCGGAGAAGGGCATCGTCTCCAGCTCGGTCGTCACGATCGTCGTCCGCAAGGGCAACCCCAAGGGCATCAAGGACTGGTCCGACCTGGTCAAGCCGGGCGTCGAGGTCGTGACGCCCAACGTGTTCTCCTCCGGCTCGGCCAAGTGGAACCTGCTGGCCCCCTACGCGCAGTACTCGAACGTCGGCAAGGACAAGGCCGCGGGCCTGAAGTTCGTCGGCGAGCTGCTGAAGAACATCAAGACCCAGCCGAAGTCCGGCCGCGAGGCCACGCAGACCTTCCTGCAGGGCAAGGCCGACGCGCTGCTCTCGTACGAGAACGAGGCGCTGAACATCGAGAAGAACCAGCCGGAGGCGGGCATCGAGCACGTCACGCCGCCGAACACCATCCGCATCGAGAACCCCTTCGCGGTCCTGAAGACCTCGAAGTTCCCCGAGCAGGCCAAGGCGTTCGCCGACTTCAACTTCTCGGCCGAGGGCCAGAAGCTCTGGGGCGAGGCCGGCTTCCGGCCCGTGCTGCCCGACGTCGCCAAGGAGTTCGCGGACAGGTACCCGGCGCCGAAGACGCTCTACACCGTCGAGCAGCTCGGCGGCTGGTCGAAGCTGAACGACACGCTGTTCGACCCGGACAAGGGCGACATCGCCAAGCTCTACGAGGACGCCGGTGCCTCGACCGGCGACTGAGGTCGCCGGCGGCGACGGGCCCGACGGGCGCACGCCCGCGGACCCGTCGACCCCGAGGCCCCGTGCGCGGAGCCGTCGACGGGCGCGTGCGGACGCCGGCGGCGTCGGGCCCCTCGGGCTCGGCGTCGCCACCCTGTGGCTCTCGATCATCGTCCTGCTGCCGCTGGCCGCCGTCGTCGCGAAGTCGCTCGACGGCGGGCTGCCCGCGTTCTGGGAGGCGATCACCTCGCCGCCGGCCACGCGGGCGCTGCAGCTGACGCTCATCGTCTCGATCGTCGTCACGGTGATCAACGCGGTCATGGGCACACTGATCGCGTGGGTCCTGGTCCGCGACGAGTTCCGCGGCAAGGCGCTGGTCAACGCCCTGATCGACCTGCCGTTCGCGCTGCCGACGGTCGTGGCGTCGATCGTCCTGCTGACCCTGATCGGGCAGAACAGCCCGGTCGGCCTCGACCTCTTCGCGACCCACTGGGCCATCGGCATCGCGCTGCTCTTCGTGACGCTGCCGTTCGTCGTGCGCAGCGTGCAGCCCGTGCTGCTCGAGGTGGAGAAGGAGGCCGAGGAGGCCGCCGCGTCGCTCGGCGCGGGCAACCTGACGATCTTCCGGCTGATCATCCTGCCAGCGCTCCTGCCGGCGCTCGTCTCCGGCGCCGGCCTGGCGTTCGCCCGTGCGGTCGGCGAGTACGGCTCCGTCGTCCTGATCTCGGGCAACACGCCGCGCAACCAGGTCGCCTCGCAGTACATCTTCGACCGCATCGAGACGGACCGGCCCGCCGCGGCCGCCGCCATGTCGGTCACCCTGCTGCTCATCACCTTCGCGGTGCTGCTGCTGCTCCGGCTGTTCACCTGGTGGAGGACGCGCAATGAAGGTTGATCGCGGGCCGCGGATCGCGCTGCGCACCGTCGCGCTGGTCTACCTGGGCCTGCTCCTGGTGCTGCCGGTCGGGCTGATCCTGTACCGGACCTTCGAGGACGGGATCGGCGCGTTCTGGGACCAGATCTCGACCCCGGCGTCGATCTCCGCGATCAGCCTGACGCTCGAGATCGTCGCGATCGTCGTGCCGCTGAACGTCGTCTTCGGCGTCTTCGTCGCCCTCGCCCTCGTCCGAGGCCGGTTCCGCGGGCGGGGGATCGTGCAGGCGATCGTCGACCTGCCCTTCGCGGTCTCGCCGGTGATCGTCGGCGTCTCGCTCATCCTGCTCTGGGGCACCGACGGGTGGTTCGGCGGGGTCGCCGACGCCGGCTTCCAGATCATCTTCTCGCTGCCGGGAATGGTCCTGGCGACGATCTTCGTGACGCTGCCGTTCGTCGTCCGCGAGGTCGAGCCGGTGCTGCACGAGATCGGCAACGAGCAGGAGCAGGCCGCCTCCACGCTGGGCGCCGACCGCTGGCAGACGTTCTGGCGGATCACGCTCCCGTCGATCCGCTGGGGCCTGGCCTACGGCATCGTCCTGACGATCGCCCGGGCACTCGGCGAGTTCGGGGCGGTGTCGGTCGTCTCGGCCGGCGCATCCGGCGAGTCCGAGACCCTGACCCTCCTCGTGGCCAACCGCTTCGAGGACCTCAACCTCCCCGGCAGCTACGCGGCCGCGACGGTGCTGATGGGCTTCGCGCTCGTCGCCCTGATCCTCATGTCCCTCTTCGAGTACAGGAGCAAGCGCGCATGATCGCCGCCGAGAACGTCGAGAAGCACTACGGGGACTTCCACGCGCTGCGCGACGTCTCCATCGAGATCCCCGACGGGTCCCTGACCGCGCTGCTGGGGCCGTCGGGGTCGGGCAAGTCGACCCTCCTGCGGGTGATCGCCGGACTCGAGGTGCCGGACTCCGGCGCCGTCGTGATCTCGGGGGAGGACGTCACCCACACCTCGCCGCAGAAGCGCGGGATCGGGTTCGTCTTCCAGCACTACGCGGCGTTCAAGCACATGACCGTGCGCGACAACGTCGCCTTCGGTCTGAAGATCCGCAAGCGGGGCAAGGACGAGATCGCCAGGCGGGTCGACGAGCTGCTCGAGATCGTCGGCCTCGCCGGGTACCAGACGCGCTACCCGTCGCAGCTCTCCGGCGGCCAGCGCCAGCGCATGGCCCTGGCCCGCGCCCTGGCGGTCGAGCCGCAGGTGCTGCTGCTCGACGAGCCGTTCGGCGCACTGGACGCGAAGGTCCGCGAGGACCTGCGCACCTGGCTGCGCCGGCTGCACGACGACGTCCACGTCACCACCGTCCTGGTCACGCACGACCAGGAGGAGGCGATGGACGTCGCCGACCGGATCGCCGTGATGAGCGAGGGCCGCATCGAGCAGGTCGGCTCGCCCCGGGAGCTCTACGACACGCCGCAGACCGAGTTCGTGATGTCGTTCCTCGGGCCCACCGCCACGCTGCGCGGCGAGGTCGTCCGGCCCCACGACCTGGTGCTGTCGCACGAGAAGATCGACGACGGGGTGGCCGTGATCATCGAGCGCGTCGTGCACCTGGGCTTCGAGGTCCGCGTCGAGCTGCTCGACGAGGCGGGGGAGCGGGTCACCGCCCAGACGACCCGGGGCAGGGCCGCCGAGCTCGGGCTGTACCCCGGTCAGGCGCTGTTCGTACGGACCGCCCGGCCGGACCAGATCCCGGCGCTCTGAGGGCGGGGCGCCGGCCCCGGGACGGGGCCGCCGCCCCGCCGCGGGCGTCAGGCGTCCGCGAGCGCGCCGCGCAGGCGCCCCAGGCCCGTGCGGATCTCCGCCGGGCTGTGGGTCGTGAACGACAGCCGCAGCGTGCGCGGGTCCGGCGTCGTCGCGTAGAACGGCGCGCCGGGCACGTAGGCGACCTGCCGCTCGATCGCCCGCGGCAGCAGCGCGGTGGCGTCCATGCCCTCCGGCAGGCGCGCCCACACGAACATGCCGCCCTCGGGCCGGTTGAACGTCGAGCCCTCCGGCAGCGTCTCCGGCAGCAGCTCGAGCATCGCGTCCCGCCGCTCGCCGTAGACCTCGCGCAGCCGGTCGAGGTGGGCGTCGAGGTCGACGTGGGCCAGCCAGAGCGCGGTTGCGGCCTGGTCGACGGTGGAGGAGTGCAGGTCGGCCGCCTGCTTGGCGATCGTCAGGGGGGTGCGCAGCGCCGCGGGGCACCGCACCCAGCCGATCCGCAGGCCGGGGGCCGCCACCTTCGACAGCGTGGACAGCGCCAGGGTGCGCTCCGCGGCGCCGGGGATGGCGGCCAGCGGCGTCGACGGCTCCCCGGCGTAGCGCAGCTCGCCGTACGGGTCGTCCTCGATGGCCCAGAGGCCCGTCCGCTCGAGGACCGCGGCGAGCTCGACCCGGCGGGCCTCGCTGAGCGTCCGGCCCGTCGGGTTGTGGAACGTCGGGACGACGTAGAGCAGCTTCGGCCGGTGCTCGGCGACGAGGCGTTCGACGGCCGCGGGGTCGATCCCGTCCTCGTCGCACGGCACGGGGATCGGCACCGCGCCGGCCAGCTGGAACGCCTGCAGCGCGGCCAGGTAGCTGGGGTCCTCGACGAGGATCCGGTCCCCCGGCTCGAGGAACACCGTCGCGATGAGGGTCAGCGCCTGCTGCGAGCCGCTCGTGATCAGCAGGTCCTCGGGACCGGTCGGCAGACCGCGCAGGCTCAGCCGGTCCGCGACGCGTCGGCGCAGCTCGGGGTCCCCCTCGGTGGTCGAGTACTGCAGGGAGCGCTCGGCGCTGCCCGGCTCGAGCGCCGCGGCGAACGCGGCGGCGATGCCCGCCTGGTCGAACAGCTCGGGGGCCGGCAGGCCGCCGGCGAACGAGAGGACGCCGGGCTTCTCGGTCAGCGCCAGGATCTCGCGTACCGGCGAGCTCGCGACGCCGCGAAGACGCGCGGCGACCGGAGCTGCAGGACCGGGGGGCGAGGACGACATGACCGCGCAGGATACGGGCAGGGACGCCCCCGGGGCCGCGCGACCCTTGGCGGGTACAACCGACCCGACCGGACGACGGTCGTGGCGGTGCGCCGGGCGCCGCCCCGTCGCCCGGGGCGCCGACGCCGACGCGTCGCGTCCGGCCGTCGGCGGCCCGCCCGGCCCGCTCAGCCGCGGAAGAGGCCCTCGCCGACGAAGCCGCCCGGCCGGACGCCCGGAGGCACCGCGAAGAGGCCGCTGCCGGTGTGCTGGATGTACTCCATCAGCGCGTCGCCGACCCCGAGCTTGCGCTGGATCGCGACGAACTGGCGGTGCGGGTCCTGCTGGAAGGCGACGAAGAACAGACCCGCGTCGAGCTGGCCCGTCCGGCTGTCGATGCCGTCGGTGTAGGAGTACCCGCGGCGCAGGATGTGCTGGCCGTCGTTGACCGCGGGGGAGGCCAGGCGGATGTGGGCGTCGGGCGGGATCACCGTGATGCCGTCGCTGCCCTTGATGTCGAGGTCGACCTCGTCGAACTCGGCCTTCCCGGTCAGCGGGGCGCCCGAGACCTTGGTGCGGCCGAAGACGGCCTCCTGGTCGGCCAGGCGGTCGCGGTCCCAGGTCTCGATGAACATCCGGATCCGGCGGGCGACGAGGTACGAGCCGCCGCGGAACCACGTCTGCGGCTCCTCGCGCCCGACCCAGACGAAGCGGTCCATGCCCCTGGTGTCCTCGGCGCGGAGGTTGTTCGTCCCGTCCTTGAACCCCATGAGGTTGCGCGGGGTGGCCTGCGACCGGGTGGTCGACGACGTGCGGCCGAAGCCCAGCTGGGTCCAGCGCAGCGTGGCGGACCCGAACGCGATGCGGGCCAGGTTGCGCACCGCGTGGAAGGCGACCTGCGGGTCGTTCGAGCACGCCTGGACGCAGAGGTCGCCACCGGTGCGGTCGGGGTCCAGCTGGTCGCCGGGCAGGTCGCCCAGCGGCTTCAGTGCGCTCGGACGCCGCGCGCGCAGGCCGAAGCGGTCCTTCCCGTCCCGCTCGAAGACGTCGGGCCCGAAGCCGAAGGTGATCGTCAGCTGGGCGGGCGCCAGGCCGGCGGCCTCGCCGGTGTCCTCGGGCGGGAGCTCCGGGTGCCCGGCGACGGTCCCGGTGGGGCGACCGGCGCACATCAGCTCCGCGGCGCGGGTCCACTCGCGCAGCAGGTCGCGCAGCTCCGCGGCGGTCTCGATCGTCAGGTCGAAGGACCCGAAGACGATGCGGTCCTGCGCGGGGGTGGCGATGCCGGCCTGGTGCTCGCCGTGGAACGGGACGACGTCCGCGGCGCCGGAGCCCGCGTCGGCCTCCGCCTGGCCCGTCGCGTAGCCCGCGCCGCCGGCGGCGGCGATGCCGAGCAGCCCGCCGCCGGTCAGGAGCGCGCGGCGGCGCGTCATGCCGCGCCGCGGAGCGTCCGTCCCGTCCGGGGTCCCCGTCTCGTCGCGCCGACCGGCCATGGGGCTACTCCAGCACCTTGCCGGCGACGAGGGACAGCGGGTCGGCCAGGGCGTTGATCTGGGTGGCGAACGCCTTGCGGTCCGCGTCCGTCAGCTCGTCGTAGAGGGCGAAGCCCAGCGGCGTGTCGCGCTTGTACTCGTCCAGGCCCTTCTGCACGGCGGCGAAGCGCGGCTCGATCTCGTCGATCAGGGCCTGCTGCTTGCGCGCCACCAGGGCGGGCTTCAGCAGGTCGAACGCCTTCTTCGAGCCGTCGAGGTTGCCCTGGAAGTCGGAGAGGTCGGTGTGCGAGTAGCGGTCCTCCTCGCCGGTGATCTTGCCGGAGGAGACCTCGTTGAGCAGCTCGAGCGAGCCGTTGGCCAGCTGCGCGGCCTGCAGGTCGATGTCCTTGATCCGCGAGTCGAGCGTGGCGACGTCCTTCACGAGCTGCTTCGCGAACGTCGCGGTGCCCTTCGTCGTGTCCTTCGTCCAGAGGATCTGCTCGATCTTGTGGAAGCCGGTCCACTCGTCGGCGTCGGCGACGTCGTTGACGCGGGCGTCGATCTTCGGGTCGAGGTCGCCGAACGCCTCGGCGACGGGCTCGATCCGCTCGTACGGCAGGCGGGCGGGGCCGAAGAGGTCCTTCGCCTTCTGCGTGTCGCCGGCGCGCAGCGCGGCGGCGAACGCCCCGACCCGCTCGACGAGCTCGTCGGACTGGTCCTGGACGTAGGCGTTGTACGACGCGACGGCCTTCGTCAGCGCGGGGTCGGTCGGGCCCTTCGCGGCCTTCGCGCCGGTCACGGTCAGCTTGCCGGGGGTGCGGGACGTGTCGCCGGGGGTGGCGCAGTAGACGACGTAGTCGCCGGCGTCGAGCTGCAGCGAGAAGTCGCCCGAGAGGCCCGGGGTCAGGTTCTCCCGCTCGCCGAGGATGATCCCGTCGGCGTTCTTCAGCTCGACCTCGGTGGTCTTCGAGGTGCCGTTGTTGACGGCCTCGAAGCGGACCTTGCCTGCCTCGGCCGTCAGCGCGTTCGGGGTGCAGCCGGCGTCGGTGAGCTCGACCTTGAGGTTGGTGGCGTCGGCGCCCGCGGCGCCTCCGGCGTCGTCACCGCCGCAGGCGACGAGGCCGAGCGAGGCGGTCGCGGCGGCGGCGAGGGCGAGTGAACGGACGCCGGGACGGGCGGTGTTGCGGGTCATGCGGTGACCTCGGACTCGGTGCGGGGCGGGGTGCTGGCGCGCGGGCTGCCCGCGGGCCAGAGGACGAAGGCGAGCATCGGCACGGCGTAGACCAGCCAGCCGATCAGCTCGATGTGACGCGGGTAGGGCTGCAGGCCGAAGAGCCCGGTCAGCAGCCCGGAGAGCACGTTGTCGGCGTCGGGCTTGACGAGCCAGGTCAGGTCGAACGCCTGGCCCTGCCCGAAGTTGACCCAGCCGGCCTCGTGGCCGGTATGGAACGCGCCGGCCACCAGGCCGGCGGCGATGATCACGAGGAAGACGGCCGTGACGCGGAAGAACCGCGCGAGGTTCAGCTTGACCCCGCCGCGGAAGATGCCCCAGCCGATCAGCACGGCGATCAGGACGCCGAGGACGGCGCCGATCGAGGCGCTCAGCGTGGAGATCTGCGTCGACTCGGACTGGAAGGTCGCCAGCAGGAAGAACGCGGTCTCGATGCCCTCGCGCAGCACGGCCAGGAAGGCCATGGCGATCAGGCCCCAGGCCGAGCCGGCGGCCAGGGCGGTCGCCGCGCTGGCGCGCAGCTCGCCGCCCATCGACCGCGCGTGCTTGCGCATCCACAGGATCATGCCGGTGACCATCACGACGGCGACCGCGGCGATGACGGTCTCGAGCTGCTCCTGCTGCTTCTGCGGCAGGGCCTCGTCGACGATCTGCAGCACGGCGGCGATGCCGATGCAGACGGTGATCGCCGCGGCGACCCCGATCCACATGAGCTTCAGGGCGTCGCGCCGTCCCTCCTGGACGAGGAAGGCGGCGACGATGCCGACGATCAGCGACGCCTCCACGCCCTCTCGGAGCCCGATCACGAACTGGACGGTGGGGAGGGCGGCGAGGGTCAGCATGAGGTCGGGCGAGAGGGCATCCGAACTTCGGGCGCCCTACGCAATCGCAGAACGCTACCAGCGGAATGTTCGGGTGCCCGACAGTTGGCGCGTTGCCACGCATGCGGCGCCGAAACCCGCTTGGAGCGGGCATTCCTGGGCCGCATCGGCCGGTGGTGCGCCGGCGGGCGTGCTCCGGTCCGCCCTGGCCGGGCCGTGTGACAGGCTCGTCCCATGACCCAGCTGCCCGATGCGGTCCGCGCGTGCCTGTTCGACATGGACGGCGTGCTGACCGACACGGCGCGGATCCACGCCGCCGCGTGGAAGGACGCCTTCGACGCGTTCCTCACCGCCCGCGCCGGCGCGGAGCACGGTCCGGACGAGGACCTGCGGCCGTTCGACGCCCGGGCGGACTACGAGGCGCACGTCGACGGGCTGCCCCGCGAGGACGGCGTCCGGGCGTTCCTGGCCTCCCGCGGGATCGAGCTCCCCGAGGGCACGGCCGACGACGGTCCGGACGTCGCGTCGGTCACCGGCATCGCCACCGCCAAGAACGACCGCGTCGGCCCGTTGATCGACCGGGAGGGGGTGGAGCTCTACCCGGGGACCGTCGTCCTGCTCGACGCCTTGGACGCCGAGGGCGTCCCGTACGCGGTCGTCTCGTCGAGCGCCAACACCCGTCACGTGCTGGAGGCCGCGGGCGCGCTGGGGCGGTTCGCGGCGATCGTCGACGGGACGTCGCTGGCCTCGCGCGGGCTGAAGGGCAAGCCGGCGCCGGACACGTTCCTCGCCGCGGCGGAGAACCTGGGCGTCGCCCCCGCCGACGCCGCGGTCTTCGAGGACGCGCTCTCCGGGGTGCAGGCCGGCCGCGACGGGCACTTCGGGCTGGTGGTCGGCGTCGACCGCGTCGGGCACGCCGACGCGCTGCGCGAGCACGGCGCCGGCCTCGTCGTCGCCGACCTCGCGGAGCTCGCATGATCGGCCACGACGTCTTCCCGGTCGAGCCGTGGGGCGTGCGGGAGAAGCGGCTGGACCTCGACCTGATCGCCGAGACGGAGTCGGTCTTCGCGCTGGCCAACGGCCACCTCGGCCTGCGCGGCAACCTCGACGAGGGCGAGCCGCGCGGGGCGAGCGGCACCTACCTGGGCGGCGTCTACGAGTCCTACCCGCTCGAGTACGGCGAGATCGGCTACGGGTTCCCGGAGGACGGACAGGCGGTGGTCGACGTCACGGACGGCAAGATCATCCGGCTGCTCGTCGAGGACGAGCCGCTCGACGTCCACCGCGGCAGCCTCGACGAGCACGAGCGCCACCTCGACTTCCGCACCGGCGTCCTGGAGCGGACGCTGCGCTGGACCTCGCAGGCCGGGCGCTCCGTCCGCGTGCGCTCCCGCCGCCTCGTCTCGTTCGAGCAGCGCAGCGTCGCCGTCATCCGGTACGAGGTGGAGGTCGACGACGGCGAGCCGCTGCGCGTCGCCGTGCAGTCCAACCTGCTCGCCAACCAGGCGCCCCAGGAGCGTGCGAGCGTCGACCCGCGCTCCGCCTCGGAGCTCGCCGACGTGCTCGAGCCGTGCCTCTCCACCAGCCACGACCACCGGGTGGTGCTCGCCCACCGCACGCGCGAGAGCCGGATCGCCCTGGCGGTCGGCATGGACCACGAGATCGAGGTCGACGACCACCCCCGGTCGCTGACGCAGGTCGACGACGACCTGGGCCGCGTCACGGTGTCCGCGCTCCTGGAGCCCGGCAAGCCGCTGGTGCTGACGAAGTACCTCTCGTACCACTGGTCCTCGCAGCAGTCGGTGGAGTGGCTGCGCGACCAGGTCGACGCGAGCCTGGAGAGCGCGCTGGCCGAGGGGTTCGACGGTCTCCTGGCCCGGCAGCGACGCAGCCTCGACGCCTGGTGGCGGGTGGCCGACATCGAGCTGGAGGGCGACCCGGAGGTGCAGCAGGGCGTGCGCTTCGCCCTGTTCCAGATGCTGCAGTCCGCGGCGCGGGCCGAGACGCAGCCGATCCCCGGCAAGGGCCTGACGGGCTCGGGCTACGACGGGCACGCGTTCTGGGACACCGAGGCGTTCGTCCTGCCGGTCCTGACCTACGCGCGCCCCGACCTGGTGCGCCAGGCGCTGCGCTGGCGGCACGACACGCTCGGGCAGGCCCGAGAGCGCGCACGGCTGCTGGGGCTGCGGGGCGCGGCGTTCCCGTGGCGGACGATCCACGGCGAGGAGTGCTCGGGCTACTGGCCCGCCGGCACGGCGGCGTTCCACGTCAACGCCGCGATCGCCGACGCCGTCCGGCGCTACGTCGTCGCCACCGACGACCGGGACTTCGAGCGCTCCTACGGCGCCGAGCTGCTCGTCGAGACCGCCCGGCTGTGGGCCAGCCTCGGCCACCACGCCCACGACGGCGGCTTCCGGATCGACGGGGTGACGGGGCCGGACGAGTACTCCGCCCTGGTCGACGACAACGTCTACACCAACCTCATGGCCCAGTCGAACCTGCTCGCGGCGGCCGACGCCGTCGAGCGGCACGCCGACGTCGGCCGGGAGCTCGGGGTCCGCGACGAGGAGATCGCGGCGTGGCGCACGGCCGCCCACGCGATGCACGTGCCCTACGACGAGCGGCTCGGCGTCCACCCGCAGGACCAGGACTTCCTCCAGCACGCCCGGTGGGACTTCGAGGGCACGCCGCAGGAGGACTACCCGCTGCTGCTGTCGCACCCGTACTTCGCCCTCTACCGCACGCAGGTCGTCAAGCAGGCGGACCTCGTGCTGGCGCTGTTCCGGCGCGGCGACGCGTTCACGCTCGAGCAGAAGCGCCGGGACTTCGAGTACTACGAGAGCATCACGGTCCGCGACTCGTCGCTGTCGGCCGGGGTCCAGGCGGTGATCGCGGCCGAGGTCGGGCACCTCGAGCTCGCCCACGACTACCTCGCCGAGGCGACCCTGACCGACCTGCGCGACCTGCGAGGCGACTCCGGCAACGGGCTGCACATCGCGTCCCTCGCGGGGGCGATCACCGCGATCACCTCCGGGTTCGGCGGGCTGCGCGACCACGGCGACCGGCTCGAGTTCTCCCCGCGGCTGCCCGAGCGCCTGCCGCGCCTCGCGTTCCCGATCGTCTGGCGGGGTCTGCGGCTCTGCGTCGAGATCACGCCCGACGAGGCGTGCTACCGGCTCGACGAGCTCGAGCCCGACGACCACCGCGAGGGCGACGACGCGCCGTTCGTCCCGCTCTCGCACTGGGGCGAGCCGTTCGACCTGCGGCCCGGGCAGGAGGAGCGCCGGCCGATCGCCCCGGCCCCGACCGATCTGCGCCGGCCGTTGCAGCCGGAGGGCCGGGCTCCGAAGCGGCGGGGCGAGGCGGACGGCTGACGGCGCCGTCGGGGCGCCGCCCGCCCTCAGCGGCGGCGCGGGATGGTCACGTGGCGCCGCTTCGTCGGCTGGCCGGCGACGCGGGCGCTGATCGTCAGCCGCACGCGGCCGCTCGACCGGCGCAGCCTGCGCGCCTGCGCCCTCGAGATCCGCAGGGTGACGGTGCGCTGCGCGGTGCGGACGGTGCGCGTCGCGCGGTAGATCCGGGACAGCCGCCGGCCGAACTTCGCGTAGACGCGGACCTCGGCCGCGACGTCGGCCCCACCGATGCTGATCGGGATCCGCCGGGTGCGCACGACGCGGTTGCGGTTGACCCGCTTGGCCCGCAGGACGATCGTCGCCGCCGGGGCGGGCGCCGCCACGGGCGGAGGCGCGGGAGCGGGGGCGGGCACGGGCTCCGGGGCGGGCTCGGGCTCGGGCACCGGTCCGGGGAGGAACCCCTCCTGATAGGCGAAGTTCGCGAAGCGCCTCGTCTCGTCGGGCTTCGTGACCGGGTCGCTGGCCAGGCCGAAGACGAGGCGCGGCGGCCCGCCCGGGTTGACCTGCACGGCGATGCCCTCCGGCTCGCGGAACGACATGTCGGGCAGCACCTTGACGCCGCCGATGGTCCCGCGCACGAGCTTCGTCGCACGCATCGGGACGAACCGCACGTACGCGTCGCCGGGCTTGCCCACGTGGTCGTAGGAGTCGCCGTAGTAGAGGTAGGCGGTCTCGCCGGCGAACGCGTAGCCCTGCGAGACGACCTCCTCGCTCGTGTTCCCCGGACGGGGCTCGCCCTTCGTCGGCGTGGTGCCGAGGGTCACGAGGCGGTCCCAGCGCCCGACGACCGCGTCCTCGATCGGGACGCGCTTGAAGCCCCACACCCCGGGGCGCTCGCCGTAGCGGACGACGAGCTGGCCGGTCACCGGGTCGACGGTGGGCCGCGGCGCGTTGTTCGCGGTCCCGGGCGGGGTGACGTCGAGCGCGGCGGACGTGCCGGACCGCACCGTGGTGCCGCCGTGGTAGACGACGCGCGCCACGCGGCTGCCCTTGCCGTCCTCGCCGCCCGAGGACTTCGACTCGGACTCGACGAAGACCCAGACCGCGCCGCCGTGGTCGTGCAGGCCCATCGACACGCCGTGCCCGAAGCCCTCGAGCTTCATCGAGTCGACGAGCTTGCCCGAGTACGTGAGGCGGTTGAGCCAGAGGTTGCCCTGCTCCTTCTCGCCGGTCACCGTCTGCAGGACGTAGATCTGCTGGGCCTGCTCGTCGAACGCGAAGCCCTGCATCGCGTTGCTGCCCTTGAGCGGCGTGTCCAGCAGCTGCGGGTAGTACGAGGACGGCGCGGCCGGGTCGAAGGTGCCGGCGGGCAGCAGCGGGCCGGCCGACGCCGACGCGGGGACGCCGAGCGCGACGGCGGTCACGAGGGCCGCCAGGCCGGGGCGGAGCGCGGCACGGCCTGGCCGGGACCGCGGTCGGGGGGTGCGGGGGACGGGACGCGTGGGGGACACGCGTCGAGCGTACGCGGGTCGCTGCGTCGGTGCCGGCGCGTCCCGCGGCCGCCTCACGGGTCCCGGCGACGGCCCGCCGTGTCCCGACCCGGTGGTCGGGTAGGCGAGTCCCATGCGTGAGATCACCGACGGCATCGTCCACTGGACCGCCCAGCACCCGAACATCGGGCAGCGCGTGTCCTCGTACCTCGTCGTCCCCTCGGCGACGCTGATCGACCCGCTCCTGCCGGACGAGGGGCTCGACGGGATCGAGCGGATCGTCCGCCCGGAGCGGATCGTCCTGACCAACCGCCATCACGTCCGGGACGTCCCGAGGCTCGTCGACGCGTTCGGGTGCAGCGTCCACGTGCACGAGAAGGGCACGGCGACGTTCTCCGACCTCGACGTCGCGCCGTCGACGTTCGCGTTCGGCGACGAGGTCGCGCCCGGGATCACGGCGCTCGAGGTCGGGTCGATCACGCCCGAGGAGACGGCGCTGCGGATCGACGTCGGCGACGGGGCGCTGTCGTTCGCGGACGGCTTCCTCAACGATGGCGGCCGGGTCGGGTTCATGCCCGACGGCCTCCTGGGCGAGGATCCCGACGCCGTCAAGAAGGGCCTGCGGCTCGCGGCGACGCGCCTCCTGGACGAGCGCTTCGCCCACCTGCTGTTCGCGCACGGCGAGCCGATCGTGGGGGACGGCCGCGAGGCGCTGCAGGCGGTGACCGTCCCGGACTGAGCGACGGAGCGGCCCGGCCGCGCCCGGGGACGTCGTCGATCGCCTGCGGGCGGTGCGGACGCCCGGCGGCGCCGGCCCCTACGCCTGCTGGGCGGCCGCGGCGACCGCGAGCTGGTCGGCGCGGTCGTTGAACGCCTTGTGGGCGTGCTCGGCCCCGGTCTCGTGCCCGCGGACCCAGTGCCAGCGGACCTGGGCGTGGCGGCCGATCTCCTCGTCCAGCGCCTTGACGAGGTCCTGGTTCTTCACCGGGTCGCCGCCGGCGGTCTTCCAGCCCTTGCGCTTCCAGCCGGTGATCCACTGGGTCATCGAGTTCAGCATGAGCTGCGAGTCGGTGACGATGCAGACCGTCGACCCGTCGGGGAGCGACCGCAGGCCGAAGAGGGCGGCGGAGTACTCCATCCGGTTGTTCGTCGTCTGCGGCTCCCCGCCGGAGAGCTCGACGGCCTCGAGGTGGGACTCGGCCGGAGGCACGACGATCGCGCCCCAGCCGCCCGGACCGGGGTTGCCCTTGCACGCGCCGTCGGTCCAGATCAGGGTCTCGCCGGGCTGCTGCTCGACGGGGGTCTCGACGATCTTCTTGGCGGGACGGCGACGGGCGGGCGGCATCGGTCGCCGAGGATACGCGCGGCGCCCGGCGGCCCGCCCCGCGACCGCACCCGCCCCGCTCAGCGCCGGGGCGTCACCACCGCGGCGGACCCGCCGCCGCGTCGCGTCGGCTCAGCGACCGCCTGCCAGGCGCCGCCGGAGGCCCGCTCCAGGGCGGCCACGGCGCCGATCTCGGGGTCGGGCGAGAGCGTCGGCGGCGCCTCGACGAAGCGGTGGCCGATCGCCTCCAGCGGTCCCCGCAGCGGGGAGGTCAGGAAGGCCGGCTCGGCCTCCGTGGTGGCCGCGTTGCGCTGCGAGAGCCGCGGCGCCTCGACGGCCTGCGGCAGGCTCATCCCGCCGTCGAGGCGGTTCAGCAGCGTCTGCAGCACGGTCGTGATGATCGTCGCGCCCCCGGGGCTGCCGATGGCGAGGAACGGCCGACCGCCCTTCAGGACGATCGTCGGGCTCATCGAACTGCGGGGCCGCTTGCCGGGGCCCGGCAGGTTGGGGTCGGTCTCGGCGGTCAGTCCGGGGCCGGGCTCGGCGTCGAAGTCGGTCAGCTCGTTGTTGAGCAGGAACCCGCGGCCCGGCACGACGATGCCGCTGCCGCCGGTCTGCTCGATCGTCAGCGTGTAGGAGACGACGTTGCCCCAGCGGTCCGACGCGACGAGGTGCGTGGTCGACTCGCCCTCGCGGTCCGACGCGCCGCCCTGCGGGGCGACCGAGCCGCACGTGGGGTTCGACGGATCCCCGGCGGTCGCGGGGTTCGCCAACGACGCGGTGGGGGAGACGAGGCAGGCGCGGCTGCGGGCGAACGGCTTCGAGATCAGACGACCGCGCGGCACGACCTCGCGGGTGTCGTCGCCGACCCAGCGGTTGCGGTCCGCGAAGGCCAGTCGGCTGGCCTCGAGGTAGCGGTGCAGCCGCTGCGTCTCGTCGGCGGCGGCGGTGCCGAGCGCCTCGACGATGTTCAGCGCCTCGGCGACCGCGATGCCGCCGGAGGACGAGGGCGGCATGCCGAGCACGTCGAGGCCGCGGAAGGTGCTGCGCACCGCGCCGCGCCGGCGGACGTCGTAGTCCCGCAGGTCCTTCGTGGTCATCAGTCCCTTGGGCACGGGTGCGCCGCGGGTCTCCGGGCTGCGCGAGGTCCGGACCACGTCGCGTCCGAGGGCGCCGCGGTAGAGCGCGGAGGTGCCCTCCTTCGCCAGCAGCCGGTAGGTGTCGGCCAGGTCGGGGTTGCGCATGGTCGCGCCGACCGGCGCGGGCCGACCGCCGGGGAGGAACAGCTTGCGGGTGGCGGGAAACCGGGAGAACCGCTCGCGGTTCTGCTGCGTCTGGTCGCGGAACGTCTTGTCGACCCGGAACCCGCGGGCGGCGAGCGCCGCGGCGGGTCCGAGGTTGCTCGCGAGGGTCTGGCGGCCGTATCGGCGTGTGGCCTCGGACCACAGCGCCGGGGTGCCGGGGACGCCGACCGAGAGGCCGCTGGTGACGAGATCGTCGAACGGCCGGGCCTCGCCGGTGGCGGGGTCGACGAAGGAGTCCGCGCGCATCCGGCCCGGCGCGGTCTCGCGCCCGTCGATGGTCACCGCCCGCCGGCGCTTCGCGTCCCAGAGCACCATGTAGCCCCCGCCGCCGATGCCGGCGGAGTACGGCTCGGTCACGCCGAGCGCCGCAGCGGTGGCCACGGCGGCGTCGACGGCGTTGCCGCCACGGCGGAGGGTGCGGATGCCGGCCTGCGTGGCCTCGCGGTCGACGGAAGCGACGGCGCCGCCGGTGCCCAGGGCGACCGCGGGCTCGTCGGCGTGGGCGGCCGGGGCCAGGGCGAGGAGGGCGAGCAGCGCCCCGGCGGCCAGCGGGGGACCGGCGGTGCGGGGACGGAGGGGCGTGAGGCGGGGGACCATCCTCCATTCCTTCCACGTCGGGCGCCTGCGCGCAAGGTGCGGGTGCACCGGTCGGTCGCGGCGGACCGGTGCCGGTGACCGACCGCGACGGAGGGCGCGGTGCGCGGGGGAGGGTGCGTGGGGGTGACCGCGGGGCACGCGGCCGGGCGGCGGTGCGAGGCTCCCGGGCCATGACCGACGAGCGCCAGGACGTCCTCACCGCCTTCGTGTCGTACGCGACGGAGTACGGCGAGGGGGCGTTCGCCGACGCGGTGGCGGCCGCGGCCCCGCGGCTGGAGGACGTCGCCAACGGCACGGTCGTCGTCCTCTCCCCGCCGGACGTCCAGGCCCGGAAGCTCCTGCTCGAGGCCCAGAACCGCCGCAACCTCGACGACGCGGTCGAGCTGGCGAAGGCCGCGGGCTGGCGGATCGACCCGCCCCGGCAGGGGTAGCGCGCTCAGCCCTCGGCGGTGTCGTCGTGGACGAGACCCGCGAGCGTCTCCTCCGCCACGACCTGGGCGTCGTCGCCGTCGATGGTGCGGATGGCGATCGCCCCGTCGGCCTCGACCGGCGTCTTCGTCGCGATCGTCGACAGCGCCCCGATCGCCGCGTCGAGCCCGAGGAACTCCGCCCACCGGCGCGAGAGTGCGCGGTAGCGGGCGCGCTCCTCGTCGTCCAGCGCCGACCACTCCGAGCCGTAGGCGGCCGCCGCGGTCCGCGCGGCCCGCTCGACGGCCTTGGCGAGGAGCTCGTGCTGGGTGCTCATGCGCGCGGGGCCCCGTCGTCGGCGCCGCGATCGGCCGGGACGTCCGCCGGGTCGACGCCGAAGTCCTCGGGTCGCAGCCCGGACGGCGCACCGATCGTGTCGGGGTCCACGGCGCCGGCGACCGGGCCCGGGTCGCCCTCGGGGCGGTCGGCCATCGTGCGGTAGACCAGCGTCTCCGGATCGTCCGCGCCGTCGACGGCGTAGAGCAGGTGGTCGGCGCAGTCGGGTCGCTCGATCCACAGGCGGGCGAAGAACGACTCGTCCGGTCCGGGCACCTGGACGTAGGGGAGCCGGTGCGCCAGCCGGTGGGTCTCGCCGTCGAGCGGTCCGCCGACGAAGCGCGCGTTGATCGGTTCGGGCTGGATCACGCCCCGGATCGTGCCACGGCCGCCCTCGCCCCGCCGCCGTGGCCCGCCGCCTCACCCCGCCGCCCACACCTCGACGGTCCCGACCCGGCCGCGCAGGGCGACCGGGCCCAGCGGCTGCAGGCCCGTGGCGTCCGGCAGCCGCTCGACGGTGCCGGCGGCCACGAGGATCGCCCGGCCGTGGTCCTTGGTCAGCCCCTCCAGGCGGGCGGAGACGTTGGCGGCGTCGCCGATGGCGGTGTACTCCATGCGGCGCTCCGAGCCGACGTTGCCGGCCATCACCGGCCCGGACGCGAGACCGACACCGAGGCGCAGCTCGCGCTCCACCCCGTCGGCCCGCAGGAGCGCGTGGCACCGATCGAGCGCCGGGCCGGCCATCTCGCGGGCGCAGGCCACGGCCCGGTCCGCGTGGTCGGGCTGCTCCAGCGGCGCGCCGAAGACCGCCATCAGCCCGTCGCCGCGGTAGCCGACGAGCGTCCCGCCGTGCCCGTCCACGCAGTCGCCCATCGCGCCGAGGAAGCGGTTCAGGACGGCGATCCCGCGCTCCGGCTCGAGGTCCTCGAGCAGGGCGGTCGAACCTCGCAGGTCGCAGAAGAGGATCGTCGCGTCGACCCGGACGCCCCCGAGCCGGACCTCGGCGTCGGTGTGGGCGAGGACGTCGTCGACGACGTCGTGGCTGACGAACCGGGCGAAGATCTCGCGGGTCCGTCGGCGCTCGCCCGCCTCGAACGCGGACCCCGCCGCCACCGCACCGAGCGTGCCGAGGCCGAGGGCGACCAGCGGCTCGGCCACCGGCACGACCCGGTCCAGGAGGAACGCGACCCAGGCGATGCCGAGCAGCACCGCAGTCCCGGCGGCCGCGGCCAGCAGGGTCCCGAAGCTCCGGCCCCGGCGGGCGGCGAGCGCGGGGCCGACGGCGGCGAGGGCCGTCAGCAGCAGGCCGAGCGGCCAGGCGCTCTCCCGCAGCGGCACGCCGCGCAGCACCGTGGCGATCGCGTTGGCCTGGATCTCTGGGCCCGACAGCGGCGCCCCGCCGTCCATCGGGGTCGACCGCACGTCCTTCAGCGACGGAGCCGTCGCGCCGACCACGACGATCCGGCCGCGCAGCCGCGAGGCCGCGACCGCCCCGTCCATCACGTCGGAGAACGAGTAGGTGGGGATGGCGCGGTCGCCGCCGACCCAGTCGACGAGCGCCTCGCCGTCGTCGTCGAACCGCGACCGGTCGACGCGGCGTCCCGTGGCCCGTTCGGCGACCGCGACCGGGAAGCCCGTCAGCCGGGCGGTGACGGCGGCGAACCGCCGGAGCACCCCGTCGCCGTCGAGCACCACGCCGACGTGGCCGACGCGCACGCCGATCTCGCGTTGCAGCTCGGCCCCGCCCAGGACCGCGGTGTCGCCCCGGTCGTCCGTCGCGAACCCGGCCAGGACGATGCGCGGGACCGCGGCGACCGCCTCGATCAGCGCGTTGTCGTCCGCCGTGGTCGTCTGCTCGGTGAACTCGACGTCGTAGGCGACGGCCCGCGCCCCGGCCTCGCGCAGCCGGTCGAGCACCCGGGCGTGGAAACGTCGCGAGAACGGGAACCGCTCGCCCACCCGTCGCAGCGTGCGGTCGTCGATCCCGACCACGGCGATCGGCACGGGGCCGATCCGGTCGCGGTCGGTGCCCCGGAGCTCGAAGCGGGCGTCGACCGTCGATCGCTCGAGATCGGTGAGGGCGCCGAGTGCCCCGAGGGCGACGGCGACCACGGCGGACACGACGGCCACGGCGGCGAGGATCCGTCGGCGCTCGGGGGCGGTGTGGTCCCCGGAGCGACGCGGCCGTCCGCGGACCGCACCCGCCGGGGCGCCCGCGCGCCACCGGTCGCGGCCCGGCCGCCGCACCTGGCTCACCGCCGCCGACGCGGACCGGGCGCGACGTACTGCGCGCCGTCGGTCAGGGTCACCCGGCGACCCGTGACCCGGTCGCGCACGCCGACGATGCCCTCGAACACGCGCACGCGGGTCGTCCGGTCACAGCGGTCCTCGACGAGCCAGCGGGTGCCGCGGACCGACGCGGTGGCCCGCGACCCGCGGGTGCGGAAGTCGCCCTTGCCGTCGCCCCAGAGCCGGCGCCCGACCTTCGGCCTCTTCCGGCCCTTCCTCTTCGCGGCGCGCGTCAGGGCCTGCGCGCCCGCCCCCGCTCTCGGAGTCGTCGTCCCCCTGCCCGGTGCGCCCGACCCGCAGGCGAGCCTGCCCGTCAGCCGCACCTCGGTCGCCGCGCCCGCGACCCGGGCCTGGTGCACGACGAAGCGGCCGTCCCAGAAGATTGCCGTGCGGGTGATCCCGCTGCCCGGCGCGGTCTCGGCGGTGAGCCGCACGCGGCCCTTCGTCGCGTCGACCTCGGTGCCGTCGGGGATCAGCGCGCCGCCGGCCTCCAGCGGCTCGTAGGCGCCGCGACCGGGCCGCCGGACGCGGACGCTGCCGCTGACCACCTCGACGATCACCGTGCGACCGGCGACCGCGGACAGGGCGGGAGGAACGGCCTGCGGCGGCGGCTGCTCGGCGGCCGAGCGGAGCGTGTCGACCCGGCCGATCCGCCCGCCGGCCCGGGAGTAGCGCAGGTCGCCGTCGGCCCCGCGGACGAGCTCGACCGGGCCTCCCTGCGGATCGGGCAGCTCGTAGCGCGTGACCTGCCCTGCGTCGGTGATGCGGCCCAGGGCGTCGCGCGTCCCGCCGCTCTCGACGAACCAGAGGGCGCCGTCGGGGGCGGCGGCGACGTCGCCGGGGACGCCCACGCCGGCGGGCAGCGGCATCTCGACCACGAGCCCGTTGCCACCGATCCGCCCGATCGTGCGGGTGCCCGGCACGCTGAACCAGATCCGCCCGTCGGGGCCGGTGCTCAGCCGCGACGGGGTGCTCCCGGGGGTCGGGACGACGACCTCGGTGATCGTCGGGCCCTGGGGGTCGGGCACCGCGCGTCCCAGTCGGCCGGTCCCCGGCTCGGTGAACCACAGGGCGCCGTCCTGCCCCAGCTCGATGTCGTCGGGGGCGCTGCCGGCGGGCAGGGCGTAGACCGAGATCACCCCGCGAGCCGTGCCGGCGGCGACCTGCGCGTCGCTCGGGGCCGTGATCCGCCCCACGAAGTCCTGTCCGGGCACCGTGAACCACATCGCGCCGTCGGGACCGGCCGTGATGCCCGTTGCCCCGGCGACCGTCCGTTGCGAGTACCGGCTGACCTGCCCCTCGGGGGTGATCCGCCCGAAGCCGCCCTGCGTCGCGGTGAACCAGAGGGCACCGTCGGGGCCCAGGGCGATCCGGCCCGGGGTGAGCGCCGTCGGCGGGCGGCCGGTCGGGCTCGGTACGGCGGCGGCGAAGCCCTCGAACGCGTTCGTCGGACCGAGTCGCCCGATCCGGCCGTCGGCGGGGTCGGTGAACCACACCGACCCGTCGGGCGTGGCCGTCATGCCCGACGGGGCGGCGCCCGGCGTCGGGTCGGTCGCCTCCGTCGTGACGACCGCCCCGGCGACGGAGGGCAGCAGCAGGGAGAGGAGCACGGCGAGGGCGACCGTCGCGACCGATGGCCCGGTCCGGCCACCGACGCCCGCCCGCCGCGCGACCGTCATCCGCCGGCCCGCCGGCGCAGGGCCTCGGGGTCGTGGCAGACGATGCTGCGCCGGGCCGTCGTGACCCACCCCAGCTCGCGCATCTGGGCCAGCGCCCGGGCGGTCGACTCGCGGGAGGCCCCGACCCATCCGGCGAGGTCCTCCTGCGTCAGCGGCAGGTCGATGCGCGTGCCGCCGCCATCCGCCTCGGGCACCCCGAACCGCTCGCACAGCTCGCCGATCCGCACGCAGAGCCGCCCGACGACGTCGTGGGCGGCGTGCTCGACGCGCTTGCCGTCGGCGTCGCGCAGGCGCTCGGCCAGGGTGCGCATGACGTACCGCGCGGCGTCCGGGACCGTGGTGACGTAGGTCAGGAAGTCGGCCGGGGCGATCGCGAGGGTCTCGACGGCGTCCAGCGCGGTCATCGTCGCCGAGCGGACCTGCCCGTCGATCGCCGACTGCTCGCCGATCAGGTCGCCCGGCCCGCGCAGCGCCAGCAGGACGTCGCGGCCCTCCGGGGTCAGCCGGGTCAGCTTGACGTGGCCCGTCGTCACCACGAAGACGCGGTCGCCGACCTGCCCGGCGTGCGCGAGCGCGGAGCCGCGGGGGAAGCGGCGCGGCGTCGCGCGGCGCCGGAGCTCGCGACGCTGGTCCTCCTGCAGCGCGTCGAGGAACGTGTCGCCGGGCGCCGCGGGGGCTGAACGACTGTCGGACACGGAGCTCACGGGCGCTCAGCGTACCGCGCAGACCGGCGTGCCGACGGGCTTTTCGACACCATGGTCGGGTGCGCCCCTCGTCCCGCTCCGCCGTGCCGCCGTTCGCGGTCATGGACATCCTCGACGCCGTCCAGCGCCGGCGCGACGCGGGGCTCGACGTCTTCTCGCTCTGCGCCGGCGAGCCCGGTGGCGGCGCCCCGACCGACGTGCGCGAGCACGCGGCCGCGCTGCTGCAGGCCGGCGAGCCCCTGGGTTACACGCCCGCCCTGGGGCTGCCCGTCCTGCGCCGCGCGATCGCCGGGCACTACCGCCGCTGGTACGACCTCGAGGTCGACCCGGGCCGGGTGGCGATCACCACCGGGTCCTCCGGCGCGTTCGTCCTGGCGTTCCTGGCCGCGTTCGGGCCCGGCGACCGGGTCGCGCTCGCGCGGCCGGGCTACCCGGCGTACCGCAACATCCTCACCGCCCTGGGCTGCGAGGTCGTCGAGCTGGAGTGCGGCGCGGGGGAGCGCTACCAGCCGACGCCGGAGCTCCTCGACGCCGCGGTCGGCGCCGGCGGGCCGCTGGCGGGCGTCGTCCTGGCCTCGCCCGCCAACCCGACGGGCACGATGGTCGACGGCCCGGAGCTGGCGGCGCTCTGCGCCTGGTGCGCGGAGCACGACACGCGGCTGGTCAGCGACGAGATCTACCACGGGATCGTCGCCGGCGACCGCGAGCAGGCGTGCGCGTGGAGCCACGACGACCGGACGATCGTGGTCTCGTCGTTCTCGAAGTACTGGGGGATGACGGGCTGGCGGCTGGGCTGGGCGCTCCTGCCCGAGGAGCTCGCGGGGCCGGTCGACGCGCTGGCGGGCAACCTGGCGCTGTGCCCGCCGACCCTGTCGCAGCACGCGGCGGTCCGGGCGTTCTCGGAGCGCTCCTACGCCGAGGCGGACGCGGCCGCCGCCGGGTACCGGGCGCACCGCGAGCTGCTGCTCGAGCGCCTGCCCGCGCTGGGC
Organism: Patulibacter sp.; assembly: GCF_030655195.1. GTDB lineage: Bacteria > Actinomycetota > Thermoleophilia > Solirubrobacterales > Solirubrobacteraceae > Patulibacter. Next base: position 32,385 of record NZ_JAURWA010000172.1, read on the forward strand.
TGGGGCGCCACCGCGCCGGCGGACGGGGCGTTCTACCTCTACGCGGACGTCGCCGACCGGATCCGCGAGGCGGGCGACCGGGACGCGGTGGCGTGGTGCGCGCGGCTCCTGGACCAGACCGGGGTCGCATTGACGCCGGGCGCGGACTTCGACGCCGTCGACGGGGTGGGCTGGGTGCGGCTGTCCTACGCGACCGACACCGCGACGCTGCGAGCCGGCCTGGAGCGGCTTTCGGCCTGGAGCTGAGCGGCCGGGCGGCCGGGCGGGGCGGCCCGGCGCGACGAGCGGCGGCCGACGCGGTCGACCGTCCGGGCCCTCAGCGGCGCCGCGAGGCCCGGATCTCGCCGTCGACCTCGATGTCGTCCCAGCCGTCCTGGCCCAGGAGCCACTCGAGCGCCCGCTTGCGCTCGGCGATCGCGCCGGGGATGACGTCCCGGGGGAGCGGGCTGCTGGCGCCCCGCAGCTCGTGCTCCTGCACGGCGTAATGGGCGCAGCTCAGGAGGTCCAGGCGGGCGAGCAACTCGGCCTGCGGGCGCAGCAGCAGCTCGGTCGGGGCGCCGGCCGGCTCGGCGGGGCCGACGGCGGCGAACGCGGAGGGGTGGACGGCGCTGAAGCCGGTCGGCTCGAGGTCGTCGAGCATCCCGAGCGCCCAGCCCAGGGCGTGCAGGCCCTCGACGCGGCGACCGATCCACGCGCGGTGGGCGGCCAGCTCGCGGTCGCCCTCCTCGCGGGTGCCCTGGAGGTCGAGGAACGTGCGCTCCTGCGGGGTCGACCACGGCACGAGGCCGCGGCTCTTCAACGACCCGGCGACGTCGGCGGCGGGGGCGCCGTGGACGGCGTGCAGGACGGCCATCAGCGCGCGGACGCGGTCGACGGCGGCGTCGGCGTCGCGCCGGCGGCCGGCGTAGGCGTCGGCCACGACCGGCAGGCCGGTGGCCGACGGGGTCAGGCCGACGTGGGCCAGGGTGGCCAGCGAGCCGCGGCGGACCTGCCGCGGGTCGATCCCGAGCAGGTCGAGCTTGCGGTCCACCACGCGCGTCTCCAGCGCCTCGATCGCCTCGACCTCCGCGGCGTCGGACGGCTTGTCCGACCCGTCGAGCAGGTCGGCCTGCGCCCGCAGTCCGGTGACCGCGCCGTCGAGCGCGTCCGGGTCGTCGGGGCGGTCCTTCAGGACGGAGACGGCGATGCAGCGGCCGAGCGCCGACTCGACCTCGCGGACGAGGACGTCGGTCTCGGATCGGGCAGTGCGGAACCGCAACATCCGGCGACCGTACTCGGGATCTGCCTGCACCGGGACGCCTGAGAGCGGTCCTGCAGGACGGCGGGGAGCCTGCAGGCACGGGCCGCTGGGCGCGGGGCCGGGGCGGTCCCCCGACGACCCGTGGCTCGGGCTCGGCGGGCGGGCCGGCGGTCGTCCCGTGGCGCGCTCGGCGGCGCGCCCGGCGCCCCGCGACGACCGACCTCGTACGGTCCGACCCGATGCGTGCGTGGTGGATCCGGGTCGCGGTGTTCGTCAGCGGCGTGGTGACCCTGGCGGTGGAGTTCCTCGGGCAGCGGATGCTCTCGCCGCGCTTCGGCGACACGATCGACGTGTGGGGCATCACGATCGCGGCGGTGCTCGTCGCGATCGCCGTCGGCACCGCGTTCGGCGGTCGCCTGGCCGACCGCCTCCCGTACGCCCGGGCGATCGGCCCGGTGCTGCTCGTCTCCTGCGCCCTGCTGGCGGCCTGTGCCCTGGTGGGGCCGCCGATCCTCGACTGGTTGAGCCCGCGCACGAGCGACCGCGTCGGGGCGCTGCTCGGCGCCCTCGTCGTGATCGTCCCCGGGTGCACGGCGCTGTCGCTGGTGACGCCGATGGCCGTCCGCGTCAGCGTCCGCGAGGACCTCGTGGGCCGGGCCGCCGGCGACCTGAGCGCCCTGGCGACGCTCGGCGCGGTCCTCGGCTCGATCATCACCCCGTTCTGGCTGATCGGCCTGCTGCCGGTCCCGACGCTGATGCTGCTCTGCGCGGTGCCGATCGGCCTGCTCGCGATGCCGGCGCTGGTCCGCAGCCCGGGGACGGCGGTCGCGGCCGTCATGGGCCTGGGGTTCATCGCGGTGGTCGCGGCGCTGCCGAGCGCGGACACGCTCCGGCCCGGTGACCGGGACGGCTTCGGCACGGTGCGCGCGGTCGTCGACAGCCGCCTGGCCCGCATCGTCATCAGCGACGACGACGAGCGCCGGGCGATGTACTTCGACCGCCCGCAGGTCGTGCAGTCGCTGATCGACCGGGACCAGCCGCACGTCCCGGCGTCGCCCTACATCGCGGCCGCCACGACGCTCGTCTGCCCGAAGGCCCCGCGACGCGTCCTGATGATCGGCCTCGGCGGCGGGGCCCTGCTCGCACCGCTGCGTCGCCTGGTCCCGGACGTCCAGGTCGACGCCGTCGAGCTCGACCCCCAGGTGATCCGCCTGGCGCGCGAATGGATGGGCGTCCGCGAGCGCCCGGGCGACCGCTTCGTCGCCGGCGACGGACGCCGGTTCCTCCAGTCCACCGACCGCCGCTACGACCTGATCTACGTCGACGCGTTCTCCGGCGACCGGATGCCCCCGACCCTGGCGACGACCGAGTTCGCGCGCCTGGCCTCGCAACGGCTTCGCCCCGGCGGCGTCCTCGCCTTCAACGTCCTCACCGTCCCCGAGGCGCCCCTGACCGACGCGATCGCCGCCTCAGCCCGGACGAGCTTCCCGCAGCTGAGCGCCCAGGAGGCCTCGCCCCGCAGGCGTCTGCAGAACGTCCTCCTGCGCACCGGTCCGCTCCCGCAGGCGGCGTGCGTGGACCGCGTCCGGACGACCCTGGGCGTCCCGGACCTCGAGGTCGTGCCGCGGGAGCTGCAGCCCCGCGAGGCGCTGACGGACGCCGAGGCGCCGGTGGACCAGCTGGCGGGGCTCTGAGCGGGGGCCGACGGTCGTCGCATCGGGGCCGGAGAACGCGAAAGGCCCGCTGGTGCGGGCCTTTCGGGATGCCGGAGGAGGGACTTGAACCCCCGACACGCGGATTATGATTCCGCTGCTCTAACCGACTGAGCTACTCCGGCGGGGCGACGGAGGATAGCGAGCCGTCGCGACGGACGGCGGGTGACGGTGCGCGGGTGGTGCGGGCGACCACGGCGCGCTGCAGGTCGTCGGCCACGTCGTCGTCCAGATGGCGGACCTCGCCGGTCCGGCCGGTGGCCAGCGCGACGACGAACGTCGCCAGCCCGGCGCGACGTTGGAAGGGCTGGGTGCGGTGCTGGACGCGCTGCACCCGGCGGGGGAGGGCGACGAGCGTCGTGCGGGCGATGAGCTGCGAGCGGACCGTGAGCGTCCCGGGACCCAGCGCCCATCCGGCGCCGCGCCAGCGCGCCTCGCCCAGGGCGAGGCCGACGACCGGGACGAGGATCGCGAGCAGGTCGACGTCCTCGGGCAGCGTCACCAGGAGGACGAACGCGGGCAGCAGCGAGAGCAGCACCGGGACCGTCCAGTACCGCCGCCGCGCGCGGGCCGGCGGGCGCTGCAGCCGCTCGTCGGTCCACGGCAGCTCGGGGAGCATCCGCTCCAGCAGGGCCGGGAGCTCGCTGCGGTGGACCAGCGGCACGAGCGTGCGGGTCAGCTCGGAGTCCCCGCGGTAGCCGGCGACCTCGACCTGCACGGTGGCGTACCCCAGCGGCCGTCGTAGGAGTCCTTCGACGATCCGGATCCCGTGGATGCGGTCCAGCGGGATCGTGCCGGTGCGCTCGGTGATCAGGCCGCGGCGGACCCGCAAGCGGCGGTCGTCGCGGACGACGGTGAACTCCGCGAACGCCAGGACGGTGCCCGCGACGGAGACGGCCGCGGCCAGCAGCAGGCCGATGATCACGAAGACGACGATCGTCATCGCGTTCGCGCCACTCAGCTCGTCCTCGACGCGGTCGGTGATGCTGCGTGGCAGCAGGTCCTGGCCCTGCGACAAGACCGACCCGACGAGCACGGCGACGAGGCCGAGCTGCGGTCCGGTGAGCGCCGCGGTGACGAGCTGTCGGGAGGTGATCGCGTAGACGGGGGCGGGGGAGGGGGCGAGCGCCGCGGCGTGGACCGGGACGCGGTCGACGCCCTGGCCGGTCCGACCACCCTGGCCGCGGTGGTCGATCGGGCTGCCGTGGTCGACCGAGCCAACGTGGTCGACCCGGCCGTCCGGGCCGGGCGATGAGGACGGTCCGCCCGGAGGCGCCCATCCGTCCGTGCGGTCCAGTGCGTCGGCCCCGACCCGGCCCGGCGTCCCGGCCCATCCGTCCGCGCGGTCCGGCGCGCCGACCCCGTCGCGGCCCGGTGCCCCGGCGCCCACCGCCGCCGACCCCGGCGCGCCCGCCCCGGCGTGCCCGAGCGCGGCCCGCAGGCGCTCGGCCTCCTCCGTCGTCAGGGCGTCGAGGCGCAGCTCCGCGGCCTTGCCGCCACCGGCGGTCTGGACCTCGAGCGCGACGAGCCCGAACACGCGTTGGATCAACCCGCGGCTGGTGTCGAGTGCCGAGATCCGCGATGCGGGGACGACGCGCTCGCGCCGGGCCAGGACGCCGCTGCGCACGCGGAGGGTCCCGTCGACGACCGCGTAGCGCGTCGCCCACCACTCGACAGCGCGAAGGCCGATCACGATCGCCGACAGGGCCAGCGCCGCGGGGACGGCCCACTCGCGCAGCCCGACGGCCAGCCCGATGAACGCGGGCACGAGCCCGCGCAGCACGGAGAGCGCGCGGGTCAGGACCCACGCGGGGTGCATGCGGCGCTCGTCGACCTCCGTCGCGCCGTCACCGGTCGGGCGGTCGCCGGTCGCCCCGTCGCCGGTCGCCCCGTCGCCGGTCGGCCCACCCGCCGTCGGCCCACCGCCCGTCGCCGCACCTCTCGTCGCCCCGTCGACCGGCGGCTCCGGCTCAGACGTCATCGGGCACCCGCGCGAGCACGGCCACGCGGGCCCGGATCCGCTCGGCCTCGGGAGCGTCGAGCGCGGGGATCGTCACGGAGCCCGCGGCGGTGTGCAGCTCGATCTCGGCCAGGCCCATGCGGGTGGACAGCGGCCCGCGGTGCAGGTCGACGTGCTGGACGCGGACCATCGGCACGACGGTGCGGGTCACCACGACCAGACCCTCGTGCAGGTCGACCTCCTCCTCGCCGATCGCGTACCACCAGATCCGGCGCCGGATGCGCGGGACGAGGACGATCACCGCGGCGGCGGCGGCCCAGGCGGCGACGCCCAGGACGACCCGCAGGGCGGGGGAGACGTCGACCAGGATCAGGACGACCGTCGCGACGATGCACGCCGGGACCAGCCAGAGCGCCAGGCCCAGACGCCAGTAGGGGACGGCGCGCGCGGAGAGCTGACGGCGGCCGTCGTCGCCGGGCAGCGGCGGGCGCGCGACGGCGGGTGCGGGCTCGGTCACCGGGCGGACACTACGGGCCGCACCGGCCCGCACGGCCCGGGACGCCACTCGGCTAGCGTCGACCGGGATGTCCTCCGCCCAGCCGTCGCCCGATCCGACCACCCCCGGCGCCCCGCCGCTGCTGGTGGCGGTGCCGAACGTCAGCGAGGGCCGCGACCGCGCGGCGATCGACGCGATCACCGCCGCCTACGCCGCAGGCGCGCCCGCCGGCGCCGCCGCCCGTCCGGGCGATCCGGCGCCCGCGTGCGTCCTCGACGTCCACTCCGACCCCGACCACCACCGCACGGTCCACACGCTCGCCGGGGCGCCGGGGGCGCTCGCCGACGCGCTGCTGGCCGGGGCCGAGGAGGCGATCGCCCGGATCGACCTCGGCACGCCGCGCGGCGTCCATCCGCACGTCGGGGCCCTCGACGTGTGTCCGGTCGTCTTCCTCGACGAGGACCGGCGCGGCGCCGCGGTCCTCGAGGCGCTGGCCGTCGCCGAGGCGCTCGGCGATCTCGGCCTGCCCGTGTTCCTCTACGGCGAGCTCGGCGACGGCCGGGCCCGCGCCGACGTCCGGCGCGGCGGCGTCGCGGCGCTGGCCGAGCGGATGGCCGCCGGCGAGCTTCGGCCGGACTTCGGGCCCGCCGCGCCGCACCCGACCGCCGGCGCCGTCCTCGTCGCGGCGCGTCCGCCGCTCCTGGCCTTCAACGTCGAGCTGGCCCCGCCGTCGACGGTCGAGCACGCCCGGGCGATCGCCGCGGCGATCCGCGAGGGCGGCCCCGACGGGCTGCCGGGTGTCCGCGCCATCGGCTTCGGGCTCGAGCACGCGGAGGGCCTGGCCGCCGGCGGCGAGGTCGTGGCGCAGGTCTCGTGCAACGTCGAGGACCACCGCGCGGTGCCGCTGGCCGAGCTCGTGCGGGCGATCGCCCTGCACGCCCCGGTGGCGGCCTGCGAGGTCATCGGTCTGCCGCCCGCCGCAGCGTTCGATGGCTTCCCCGAGCACGTCGTCGTGCGGAACCGCCGCACGATCGAGGACGCGATCGCGGGCTGAAGGATCCTGGTCTTCGGCCGGGGCCCCGTTCTTCGGCACGTTTCCCTCGCCAGGCGGGGCGAACGTTCGGGAGAACGGTGGGATGGGGGTGCGGGTCCGACCGTCGCGGCCCACAGCACGCCGGACGCGACGCCACTCCCGCGGCCCGGGACTCGCAGCGCCCTCTCGCCGGCCTCCGTACTCGCCCGGCCTCAGCCCCCGGTACGCGCCTGGTGCTGCACGCGCCGCCGCGGCGCGGGGCGCCCGACCAGCGCGACCTCGCCCGCGATCGTCCGCCGCATCAGGGCGCGGGTGCGGGCCTGGTCACCGCCGGTGACGGCCAGCGCCCACATGAGCTTCACCGTCGCCGTCGAGGTCAGGACGCCGGGGAGGAACCCGATGCCCGACGCCGTCAGGCTCGGCAGCGACGGGTAGTACGAGCCGGCGACCTCGGGGGCGGCGGCCACCGTGCCGACGACCACGCCGCCGCGTGCGGTGACGTGCTCGGCCAGCCGGGAGAGCGACGCGTCGTCGTCGCCCGTCGGGCCGGTCGCGCAGGGGTAGAGCTCGGCGACGACCCCCAGCAGCCCGCCCGCGTCGACGGCCGCCTCCAGCGCGGTCACCGGCAGGCCGGGGTGGACCCGCAGCTCGAGCACGCGCGGGTCGAAGCGCGCGACCCGCGGGTGCTCCGTCACGCCGATCGCGGCGCCCGCCCGCGCAGCGGACCAGCCGTTGACCGGGGTGGTGCCGTTGGCGCCCGGGGTGTCGAGCCCGTCGAGGACCGCCGAGACCGGGCCGGCGGGACCGTCGGCCATCGCGCCGAGGCGCTGCTCCGACGTCGGACCGAGCGGCTGGGGGAGCGGCCACGGCACCAGCCGGCGCATGCGTCCGCGCTCGACGACGGCGACCGGCCCGCCGTTGGGCGAGACGAACGCCCGGCCGGAGGCGCGCTCCTTGCGCACGCGGGTTCCCAGGTGGACCAGCGCGTCGCCGTCCGGGGTGCCGGCAAAGACGAGGTAGACGCCGTCGGGGAGCGTCCGCAGGGCGACGAGGGCGGCGCGGACGTTGTTCTTCGCGTCGCTCTCCTCGGCGTCGGGCGGCAGGTTGCTGCCGGTCAGGACGATCGGCAGCCGCAGGTCGGCCAGCGCGAAGGACAGCGCGGCCGCCGCGTAGGCCATGGTGTCGGAGCCGTGCAGGACGCAGATCGCGTCGACCCCCCGCTCGGCGAGCTTGCGGCACGAGGTGGCGATCGCCTCCCAGTCCGACGGCCGCGCCTCCTCCGAGTGCAGCTCGACGGGGCGCTCGATCGACAGCTGGTGCGCCCCGAACGCGGCGAGCGGACCGCTGAGCCAGCCCGGCATCCCCGCGGCGTTGGGGCCCCGCATGAGCCGGACGACGTCGGAGTCGCCCGGGGAGGTCGAGCCGATCGTGCCTCCGGTGAGGACGAGGCCGAGGCGCATGCGCGACATCTCCGAGAGAGGGTACGCCAGCCCGGTGTGCGGCCCGTCGGCACGGTCGGCGGCCCGTCCGCGCCGTGCGACGGCGGCCCCGGCCCGCCGTGGCCGGACGACCGGCTCGCGCCCGTCGGCGTCGCCACGGGGCGTCGCGTCGGCGCACGGGGCCGACGGGGTCGGCGGGCCCGCACGCGCGTCGATACGCTGGAGCGCGCAGATGGCCCGTCAGACCAAGCGCAAGACCAAGCACCGCGGCAACGCCGCCGGCATGATCGAGGCGCGCGGCGTGACGCATGCGCGCTCGGGTGGCGGCCCCGCCACCAAGGGTGGCCGGTCGACCGACCCGCGGCTGCGCGAGCCGTCGTGGCGCTCGGCGTTCATCCGCGCGCTGTTCGCGGCCGGCATCTTCGCCGTCGTGATGCTCGCGGTGCTGAAGGGCAGCCCCGCCGGCGTGCTGCTGACGACGATCCTGCTGCTCGGCGTCTACACCCCGTTCGGCTTCTACTTCGACCGCTGGATGTACCGCCGTCGCCTGGCGCAGGTCGCCGGGCAGCGGGCGGCCGCGAAGGCCAAGCCCAAGCGCTGAACGGGCGCGCCCGCGGCGGCATCGAACTCACAGAGGGGAAGGACCCACCATGGACGTCCGCATGTACACCGTCGGGATGATCCAGGAGAACTGCTTCCTGGTCAGCCACGAGGGCGCGTCGGAGGCCGTGATCGTCGATCCCGGCGACGATGCCCCGAAGCTGCTCGCGGCGATCGAGGAGCACGGCCTGACCCTGGCCGGGATCCTCATCACCCACACCCACTTCGACCACATCGGCGCGGTCGCCGACCTGCACGACGCCACGGGCGCCGAGGTCTGGTGCCCCGCCGGCGAGGTCGAGACGCTGAAGGACCCCAACGCGGTCATGCGCTGGGAGGGCTTCGGGCCGTTCCGCGGCTACGACCCCGAGCACCTCGTGAAGGGCGGCGACGTCGTCTCCCTCGCGGGCATGGACTTCCAGGTCGTCTCGACCCCGGGCCACAGCCCCGACCACGTCACCTACGCGCTGCCGGACGAGGGCGTCCTGTTCTCCGGCGACGTCCTCTTCCAGGGCTCCATCGGCCGCACCGACCTGCCCGGCGCGGACCACGCGACGCTGATGCGGTCGATCGCCACCCTGCTCGAGCGCTTCGACGACGCCGCGACCGTCTGCCCGGGCCACATGGGCCCGACGACGCTCGGTCAGGAGCGACGGACCAACCCCTTCATCCTCGACATGCTCGAGAACGGCGCCTGATGGCCGGCGCGACCGACGACGCGGCGGCCGCGTCGGCGAAGGGCAAGGGCGGCGGCAGGCGGCAGAAGGTCCAGACCCTTCCCGGCACCCACGACGTGCTCCCCGACGAGTTCGACCGGCGCCGCCGGATCGAGGACGTCGCGACGCTTGTCCTCGAGGGCGCCGGCTACCGGCGGATCGAGACGCCGATCTTCGAGGACACCGACCTCTTCGCCCGCGGCGTCGGCGGCTCGACGGACGTCGTGCAGAAGGAGATGTACACCTTCGAGGACCGCGGGCAGCGATCCGTGACGCTGCGTCCCGAAGGCACCGCAGGGGTGGTCCGGTCGTACATCGAGCACGGCATGCACAAGCTGCCCCAGCCGGTGAAGCTCTGGTACTGGGGGCCGTTCTTCCGCTACGAGCGGTCGCAGAAGGGCCGCCAGAAGCAGTTCTGGCAGCTGGGCATCGAGTCGTTGGGCTCCGACGACCCGTCCGTCGATGCCGAGGGCATCGTCCTGCTGCACCGGATCCTCCGCGACCTCGGCGTGCCCGGCCTGCGGCTGCGGCTCGGGTCGCTGGGCACGCCCGCCGGCCGCGAGGGCTACCGCGAGACGCTCGTCGCGTACCTGCGCGAGCACGAGGATCGCCTGTCGGACGAGGTCCGCGAGCGGATCGACCTGAACCCGCTGCGGGCGTTCGACTCCGACCATCCCGGCACGCGCGAGGTCATGGAGGGCGCGCCGCTGCTCCTGGACCACCTGCCGGCCGAGGACACCGAGCACTTCCACGAGGTCCGTGCGCTGCTCGACGGTGCGGGGGTGGAGTACGAGGTCGACCCGACCCTCGTGCGCGGCCTGGACTACTACTCGCGGACGCTCTTCGAGTTCACCTCGGACGCGCTCGGCGCCCAGTCGGGCGTCGGCGGCGGCGGACGCTACGACGGGCTCGCCGAGCTCATCGGCGGGCCGGCGACGCCCGGCTTCGGCTGGGGTGCCGGCATCGAGCGGATCCTGCTGGCGCAGGCCGCCGGCCACCCCGACGACCCCGACCACCCGGAGCCCGGCCACGACGCCGAGCCCGAGGGCCTGGCCGGCGCGGACCTCTACGTCGCGTGGACCGACGGGCACCGCCGCGAGGCGTTCGACCTGGCCGACGCCGCCGGCCGCGAGGGCCTGGCCGTCCGGCTGGACCAGGCGCCGGGCCGCGGCATCAAGGGCCAGCTGCGCCGCGCCGAGAAGGCGGGCGCCCGGACGGTCGTCGTGCTCGACGACGACGGCATCCGGGTCGAGCGCGCCCCGGGCGGTCGGGCCACCGGCCTGACCGTCGGCGACGCGCTGGCGGCCGCGCGGGTCTGAGGGCGCGGCGGCCCGGCCGCCGCCCCGCAGCAGCCCGTGCCCTACGGCACCGGCACCGGCTGGAACCGCAGGTCGCCGCCGACCGGGTACCTCGCGGCGGTGACCGTCTTGTTCAGCCCACCGTCGGCGACCGGCGCGGTCAGGAACTCCTCGAGGGACTGCTGGTAGGCGATGCCCACCGGCTGGACCGTCGGCTTGCGGAACGGGTAGTCGTCGCCGCCGTTGCCGTTGGTGCCGCCGCGGGCCGTGAAGTCCGTCGTGGCGACGTTGACCGCCGGGGCACCGGCCACGACCGCGCCGTTCTCGACGATCTTCGTGCCGTTCGCGAGCGTCGCGGTGCGGATCCGCTGGCCCGGGGTGGCGATCGTGCCGTCCGCCAGGTTCAGCGTCTGCTTCTGCTTCGAGACGTCGTAGGCGACCGTGATGCCGCTGACGTGCGAGAACCCGCCCTTGGCCGACGGCAGGGCCTCGACGCCCCACTCGAGCAGCTCCTTCAGCTGCGACGCGGGGACGGACGGGACGCGGCTGATGACGTTGTTGAAGGGCAGGACGCGGAACGTGTCGCCCTGGCTGACCGGTCCGGGCCCGGGGATCGACGCGCGGATGCCGCCGCCGTTGACCAGCCCGACGGTCTGCAGGCCGTTGTCGGCGATGACGCCGTCCTTCACCGCGTCGAGGACGGAGAAGCGGAAGGCGTCCGCGACGAGGTCGCCGAGGTTGCTCTCCTTCTGGCGGATCGGGTCGGGGTTGCCGCCGTTGAGGGCCACCTCCGACTGCGCGAGGACGGTCTCGTCCGCGACCTTGGAGTAGGCGGCGAGCGGGTCGACGACCTGGGCCTTCAGGGCAGCGTCCGGGGCCGCGACGTCGGGATCGCCGGTGCGGCCGGAGACCCGGACGGGGCCGCTGCGGGACCCGTCGACCTGGTCGATGTGGCCGGCCTGGTCGAAGGTCACCGTCAGGCGACCGACGTAGTTGTACTCGCCGGCCGTGGTGACGACGGGGACGACGCGGCCGGTCTTGTCGGCCAGCCGCAGGGGGTAGTTGCCGACCGGCGTCGGGAAGCCGCCCGCCGGGTCGCCCGTCGTCGGGACGAGCAGGTCGCCGGAGTTGGCCAGCAGGTCGTCGCCGCCACCGGCGATGACGATGTCGACGTTCTCGAGCAGGGGGATCAGGGCGCGCTCGTTCGCGACGCTCTGCAGGTGCGACGAGAGCACGATCTTGTTGACGCCCGCGTCGGTGAGCTTCTTCGCCTCGGCGTTGACGACGTCGGCGACGGCGGCGTTGAACGCGACCTTGCCGGGGGAGGAGATCGACGGCGTCTCGGGCGGTGTCACGCCGATGACGCCGAGCCGCTCGCCGCCCTTCTGCACGACCGTGGAGCTCGCGATCTTGCCCGAGGCCCGCAGCGCCTGGAGGGTCGGCTCCTGCGACACGTCCGTGTTGGCGCTGAGGAAGGTGGTCCTCGTGGTCCCCCCGATGAACTGGGCCAGGCGGGCGGGGCCGAAGTCGAACTCGTGGTTGCCGATCGTCGCGGCGTCGTAGCCCAGGAGGTCCAGGGCGGTCGAGTCGTACCAGGGCCCCTGGCCGGCGTCGAAGCGCGCGAACGAGGCGCGCAGGTTCAGGCCCGCGAGGAAGTTGTCGCCGGAGGAGACCGTCAGCGTGCCCTTGGACTCCGCACCGGCCTTCTCGGCCGCGGTCACGTGGTCGGCGGCGGCGGTGCGCAGGCGGTTCAGCACCGTCGCGAAGCGGTCGACGCCGCCGTAGTTCGCGGGGGCGTCGGAGGTCGCGTACTTCGACTCGCCGTCGTTGTTGTGCAGGAGCGTGAGGCGGAAGCTCTTCTCCTTCGGCGTCGCCGGGACCTCGACCGTGGGCCCGGGGACCGTGACCGTCGGGCCCGGGACGGGGACGGGCACCGGGACGGTCGTCGTCGGCCCGGGGACGGCGGGGCCGGGAACGGTCTTCGTGGGGCCGGGCACCAGGCGGGTGGTCTGGATCACCGTGCGGCCGCCGCAGTAGCGCGTGGTGACCCGCAGCGTGGTCGAGCTGACGCTCGAGGTGCGCCGCCGGATCTTCGCGTTGCTCTTCGACCGTCCGCACTTGCGGCTGATCGTCTTCGGACGCTTCAGCCCGGCGCGGGTCGTGACCGTGCGGGACGTCTTCGTGGTCCGGGTCTTCTTCTTCGCCTTCGCCGTCCTCGACGCGGACGCCTTCGCACGGACCGGGGCGTCGGACGCGCCGGCAGCGGCGGGTCCGGCGACGGTCGAGGCGGCGACGGCGGCGATCAGCGTCGCGGTGGCGACGGCGCGGCGGGTCGGCGGTGAGGTGGGACGTGGCACGGACCGGGGTCCTTGGAACGGGGGCACGCGTGGCACCCTAGGTCTCGTCCTGGCCCGGCCGGTGACGGTTCGGTGACGTCCGTGTGACGCCGCCGTGCCCGCCTGTGCCCGGCCACCGTCGCCCCGGTGCGAGCTGCGGAGGAGCGGCCTCCCGGGTGTACGAGGTCCACCTCCGCGACGCCGCGGGGGCGCGACCCCGGGCCCCTGCGCGAAGCCGCGGGGGCGCGACCCCGGGCCGGACTCCGGCCTGGAGACCCGGCCGTCACGGTGGCCGGTACCCTCGGGCGTCATGCCTGCTGCGGAGCCGACCTCCTCCACCGACTCCAAGAACGAGCGGATCGCCGCCCTCGTCCGCGACACCGTCGGCGCCGCGCCGGTCCATGCGAACCGGTACCGCTCGACCTGGGCCGGCCTCCTCACCGACGAGGCCGTCGGCCAGACCCCGCGCGTCGCCGGCTGGGTCCACCGCCGCCGCGACCACGGCGGACTGATCTTCGTCGACCTCCGCGACCGCTCCGGCCTGCTGCAGGTCGTCTTCGACCCCGCCACCTGTGGCGCCGACGTCTTCCAGGCCGCCGAGCGAATCCGCCCCGAGCACGTCATCTCCGCCGAGGGCGAGCTCACGCTCCGCGGGCCCGAGCACGTCAACCCGAAGATGCTCACCGGCACGGTCGAGCTGCGCGCCACGTCGCTCGACGTCCTCGCCGAGGCCGAGACCCCGCCGTTCCCGGTCGACGAGGACGGCCCGGTCGACGAGCTCCTGCGCCTGCAGCACCGCGTCATCGACCTGCGCCGGGAGCACACGCGCGACGCGCTGCTCCTGCGCTCCCGCATCGTCCGCGCGATCCGCGACGCGATGGAGGACGAGGGCTTCCTCGACATCGAGACCCCGTACCTGACCCGCTCCACGCCCGAGGGCGCCCGCGACTTCCTCGTGCCGTCGCGCCTGCAGGCCGGCTCGTTCTACGCCCTGCCGCAGTCCCCGCAGCTGTTCAAGCAGCTGTTCATGGTCGCCGGCCTGGACCGCTACTACCAGGTGGTCCGCTGCTTCCGCGACGAGGACCTGCGCGCCGACCGCCAGCCCGAGTTCACGCAGCTGGACGCCGAGCTGAGCTTCGTCGACGAGGACGACGTGATCGCGATCTTCGAGCGCGTGATGGCCCGCGCGTTCGTCGCCGGCGGCCTCGACCTGCCCCGGCCCGCCTGGGAGCGGATGCCCTACGACGAGGCCGTCCTGCGCTACGGCAACGACCGCCCCGACCGCCGCTTCGGCCTCGAGATCCAGGAGCTCTCGGAGGCCCTGTCGACGACCGAGTTCAAGGTCTTCGCCGGCACGCTGTCCTCCGGCGGCGTCGTCCGCGGCATCAACGCCGGCGGCCTCACGGTCCCGCGCAAGCAGCTCGACGAGCTCACCGACATCGCCAAGAAGGCCGGCGCCGGCGGCCTCGTCTGGGGCTTCGTCGAGCCCGACGGCTCGTGGCGCTCCCCGATCGCCAAGTTCCTCACGCCCGAGGAGATCGAGGCGATCAAGACGACGCTGTCGGCCTCGCCCGGCGACCTGCTGCTGATCGTCGCCGACAAGGCCCCGGTCGCGGCGAACGTCCTCGGCGTCCTGCGTCTGGAGCTCGCCGACCGCTTCGACCTCCGTGAGGACCGCAACGACGTCCTCTGGATCGTCGACTTCCCGATGTTCGAGGGCACCGCCGGCGACGGCACCAACCTCGGCGGCGGCCGCTGGGACGCGGTCCACCACCCCTTCACCCAGCCGTGCGCCCCCGGCGGCGCGCCCGTCTCGGCCGAGGACCTGGCCCCGGGCGGGGCGTTCAACGACGACGAGACCACGCCCGGCGACCTGCACTCCCGCGCCTACGACCTCGTGGTCAACGGCTGGGAGGTCGGCGGCGGCTCGATCCGCGTCAACCGCCCCGACCAGCAGCGCGCGATCCTCGACCTGCTCGGGTTCTCCGCGGAGGAGGCCGACGAGCAGTTCGGCTTCCTGCTCGACGCGCTGAAGGCCGGCGCCCCGCCGCACGGCGGCATCGCGTTCGGCGTCGACCGCCTCGCCGCCCTGTGCGCCGGGCGCGACTCGCTGCGCGACGTCATCGCGTTCCCGAAGACCTCCTCGGGCGGCGACCCGCTGACCGGTGCGCCGGCGCCCGTCGACACGAAGCAGCTCGGCGACCTGGGCCTCCGGTCGACGATCGCGCCGCCGCAGGGCTAGGGCCGCCCGCCTCGGGCCCGCGCCGACCGGTGCGGGCCCGGCGGTCGGGCGCCGCGGGGACGACGCCTGCCGACACCCGAGCGGGCGGCCGGGCGCGCCGCGGCTCAGGCGCCGCCGGAGAACCCGGCGAGCGCCTTGATGCCCGGGTAGAAGAGCGCCGTGATCCAGTCCACGAGCTCCTCCGGCGGCACGTCCCGGTTGGCCTGCCACCAGTAGGCGAGGCCCTCGAACGCGCCGTTGAGCGCATGGGCCAGCGCCTCGATCCGCCAC
This sequence comes from Patulibacter sp., assembly GCF_030655195.1. GTDB lineage: Bacteria > Actinomycetota > Thermoleophilia > Solirubrobacterales > Solirubrobacteraceae > Patulibacter. The sequence goes on from NZ_JAURWA010000172.1 coordinate 47,727, forward strand.
TCGTCGAGCTCCACGCCGAAGCCGCCGACGGTCTCGCGCGTCAGCTCGGTCAGCAGCGCGCTCTGCTGCGCCCGGATCGCGAGGATCGGCTCGGAGCCCGGCTCGGGACCCGCGGTCAGCAGCAGGTCCCAGCCCCCGTGCTCCTCGGCCACGAAGTGCAGGAACGCGACGGCCCCGGCGCGCATCCGCCGCTCCGGATCCGACTCGGTCAACGCCGCGTCGGCGACGAGCTCGGCGAGCGCCCGTCCGGCACGCTCGACGCACCGCAGGTAGAGCGACTCCTTGCTGCCGACGAGGTCGTAGACGACGGGCTTGGACACCCCGGCCCGCGAGGCCAGCTCGTCCATCGACGCGCCCTGGTACCCGCGCTCGGCGAACAGCGACTGCGCGATCCGCAGCACCTGCTGCTCGCGGACGGCACGGGGGACGCGGCCGTGCGGGAAGTCGCCGACGACCGGGTCGGAGGGGTCGGTGGGCTCTCCGGGTGTGTTCATGCGACCGACCCATGATCGGGCATCGTGCGGCGTCGCGGCGCGCGGGGGCGGGGGACCCCCGGGCGCGGTCCCGCGAGCCGAAAGGCGTGTGACAGATGAACGGCCTCTGTACTGTCGCGACATGAGAGCCCCGTGGCGCGCGAGCCCCCCGTCCCACCGCCCACCGGCCACCCGTCCCGGCCGGCGCGGCCTGACCGCGGTCGCCGTCGGGGCGGCGCTCCTGACCGCCGCCCCGACAGCCGGCGCCACGACGGTCCCGTCACCGTCCACGACGCGCGCCGCGGTCCCCGAGCTGCGGTGCGCCGAGCCCACGGGACGGGGCGAGCCTGCCCGCGCGAGCGCCGCGGCGTCGGGGATGGACGACGCGGCACTGGGCCGGGCGATCAGCACGGCGACGGCCCGGGCGGGCGGCTCGGTGGCCGTCTACCGCTACGGCTGCCTCGTCGCGTCCGCGCACGCCGAGGGACCGGAGCGCGGCTACCAGAGCTGGTCGGCGTCGAAGTCGGTGGTCTCGATGGCGGTCGCCCGGGCGATGCAGCTCGGGCTGCTGTCGATGGACGACACGGTCGGGTCGCTGATCCCGGAGGCCGACGCCGCCCACGGCCGGATCACCGTCCGGCAGCTCCTGCAGCAGAACAGCGGCCTGCACCAGAACCTCGTCCGCGACTACAACTTCATCCTCGACGACCACCTGCAGAACGCGCTGACGCTGCCGTTCGACCACGCCCCCGGCAGCCACTTCACGTACGGGCAGGTGACGGTCTCGCTGCTGGCCGAGGTCGTCGGTCGCGCGGCGGGGGAGGACTACCAGGCGTTCCTGCGCCGCGAGCTCTTCGCGCCCCTGGGCATCCCGGCCGACGCCGCGGCGATCCACCGCGACCGGGCGGGCCGGACCGACGGCTACATGGGCATCGAGATGGCGACGAAGTACTGGTCGCGTCTCGGGCGGCTGCTGCTCCAGGACGGCAGCTGGGGCGGCCGGCGACTGCTGCACGAGGACTGGACCGCACAGGTCGCCCGGCCGACGGCGACCAACGCGTGCTATGCGCTGCTGTTCTGGCCCGACGCCCCGGGCTGCACCGGCCGCTGGGCACCCGCGGACGGCTACGAGATGAACGGGCTGGGCGAGCAGATCGTCTGGGTCGTCCCGAGCCAGTCGCTCGTCGTCGTGCGCTTCGGCAGCATCACCAGCGGCGTCAAGGATCCGCTGAAGGAGGCCGTGACGAAGGCGATCCGCGCGCCGTCGACGGTGCCCGAGCGCGCCCCCGAGCGCGACGACGGCAAGCCGGCGGTCGATCCCGACGAGGCCTTCCGGACGATCCTGAACCTGCAGGACGTCCTGGCGGTGGCCGGGGTGCGCCTCGAGCCGCTGCCCGGCGCCGGGCCGGCACGGGCCCGCGCGCTGCAGGTGCGCACCCGCGCCCTCACCGCCACCCGCGACGGGGCGATCGACGTCCCGGTCTCCTGCCCGCGCACGGCGCGGATGGCGTGCGCCGGGTCGATCGACGCGGCGGCGGCGGGCGCTGCGACCGCCGCGACCCCCGCGGCGACCACGGCCGCGGCGCCGGCGCTGGCCCGCGGC
>NZ_JAURWA010000175.1 GCF_030655195.1 Patulibacter sp.
CGCGCCACGGCCTCGGCGGCCGCGCGCATCGGCGCGCCCTCCGGCCCGGCGAGCGTCCGCGCGAGCTGCGCGTCGCCGAGCCCCAGGCGCGCACAGGCGCGGGCCGTCAGCGGGTCGACGCCGTGGTCCCGCTGGAGTCGACCGGCCAGGTCGTCCTCGGGCAGCGGGTCGAAGCGGACGCTCTGGCAGCGCGAGCGGATCGTCGTCAGGAGCTCGCCCGGGCGCTCCGAGAGCAGCACCAGGACGACGTAGTCCGGCGGCTCCTCCAGCGTCTTCAGCAGCCGGTTGGCCGCCGTGTCGTTCATCGCGTGCGCGGACTCGAGCACGAAGACGCGTCGCCGGGCCTCGAACGGACGGCCGGAGACCGCCTGCACGACGGCCTCGTCGACGTCCTCCTTGCGCATGATCCCGCCGGTCGGCCGGACCCAGGTGAGATCGGGGTGCGAGCGGCGCTCCACGCGGGCGGCCACGTCGGTGCTGTCCAGCGCCGCGCCGTCGGGCCCCTCGGAGAGGAGCGCCGTCGCCAGGGCGCGCGCGACGGTGCGCTTGCCGCTGCCGGGAGGCCCCTGGAAGAGGTACGCGTGGGACGGGTCCCCGGCGACCGGATGCCCGGCGGCGTCGACGCGCGGGAGGGCGCGGGCCAGCACGGCCCGGGCGTGGGGCTGGTGCTCGGTGCCGGGCAGGACGCTCACCGGGCCGATGGTAGTGCGGCACGACCGGGTGGGCCCCGCCGCGCCGGGCGTTCTCGACCGGACCCGGCGGGCCTGCGGCGTCCGGATACAGTGGCGCCATGGCCGCGGACCGCTCCCAGATCCTCGTCGTGGACGACGACGAGTCGATCCGCGAGGTCGTGCAGCTGGTCCTCGAGCGCGGCGGCATGACCGTCCGCACCGCCGAGGACGGCCGGGCGGCGCTGAAGATCCTCTTCGCCGGCTCCGTCGACGCCGTCCTGCTGGACGTCGACATGCCCGGACTCGACGGGTGGCAGACGCTCGAGCGCATCCGGGAGGTCGCCGACGTCCCCGTCTGCATGCTGACCAGCGAGGACGCCGAGCTCGCGAAGGTCCGGGCGCTGCGGGGCGGGGCGGACGACTACGTCGTGAAGCCGTTCGGTCCGCAGGAGCTGCTGGCCCGCGTCGAGGCGCTGGTCCGGCGCGGGCGCGGCGGCACCGGGGCCTCGCAGCCGGTCGAGATCTACGAGGACGCGTTGCTGAAGCTCGACCGCGAGCAGCGGCTGGCGAGCATCGGCGACGTCGAGCTGCAGCTGACCCGGCGCGAGTACGCGCTCCTCGCCGCGCTGACGGACGAGGCGGGTCGGGTGCTGCCCTCCGACGTCCTGATCGAGCGCGTGTGGGACGGCATGGCGACGGCCGACCAGGTGAAGCTCTACGTCAGCCGGCTGCGTCGCAAGCTCGCCGCCCACGACGCGGACCAGACCGTCGAGACGGTCCGCGGCATCGGCTACCGGTACCGCCCGCCGGCGGACTGACCGCCCGCGGCCTCAGTCGTTGCCGGGGCGGACCCGCTGCGAGCCCTGCTCCAGCTGGAGCCAGCGCCGCAGGGCCTCCTCGGCCCCGCCGGCGGAGCCGCGGAGATCCGCGACGAGTCCGTCCGAGACGTCCTGCAGCCGCGTCACGGCGCGGGTGATCGCCTCGAGCGACGCGCGCTCGTCCGGTCCGAGGTCCTCGGCGGCCGCCGCCAGCAGGTCGGCGTGGACCCGCAGGACCGTCAGCGGCGTGCGCAGCTCGTGGGCGGTCGTGGAGACCACGAGGGACTGCAGCCGCTCGAGCTCCTCCAGCCGGTCCGTCGTGGCCGCGGCGTCGGCGGCGGTCCGCTCGGTGGCGGGCGACGGCGCGGCTGCGGCCCGTGACGGACCGGGGGTCGCGGGACGACCGGCGAGCAGCTCGTGGCGCGCCCAGACCGCCAGGTCGGCCAGCGCCTGGAGCAGCTCGGCGTCGGCCTCGCGCGGGACGACGTCGATGACGCAGAGGACGCCGATCAGGTTGCCGTCGCCGTCGTCGATCGGCTGGCCCGCGTAGAAGCGGACGCCCGGGGCGGTGGCGACGCCCTCCATCGACGACCAGCGCGGGTCCTTCGACGCGTCCGGGATCACGAACGGCTCGGGCGTCGTGATCGCCGCGGAGCACATCGAGAACGCGCGCGGCGCCTCGCGCGGGGCGCCCTCGCCCGACACGCCCGGGTTCCACTGGCCGTGCTCGTCGATCAGCGAGACGAGCGCCATCGGGGCGCCGGCGATCTGCGACGCCCGGCGGGCGATCCGGTCGATCCGCTCGCCGGCCTCTACGCCGATCAGTCCGGTGGAGCGCACGGCGGCCAGGCGCCGGGCCTCGGCCTCGTCGGGCCCGGCGGCGGGGGTGCCGGCGTCCGCCGCGACGCCGGTGGACGCCGCGTCACCGGAACCGGGGGCGGGGTCGGCGGCGGGCGCCGGGACGGGCTGAGGAGCGTCGGTCGCCGACGCGCCGTCGGTCGGGCCCTCGGACGGGGCGGCGGAAGCGTGGGGTGCGGTCCGGGGCATGGCAGGGGCCTCGTCGTCGATGGGTTCTGGGGGACGGGGCATCGGTTGGGGCTCGAGGACCGCGTCCCACTATCGGCAGAGGTCGTGACAGCAGACGGTCCGTCGCGTATCGAAGAGGTATCCGAGCTCCGCCCCACGCTCGTAGGATGGGCCGGATGGCGGATGCGGACCCGGGCCTCGACGACGCGCTGGCGGAGCTGTGGCTCCGTGCGCGGGTCCGGGTGGACGCCCGCATCGACGTCCTCGAGGAGGCGGCGGCGGCGCTGGGCTCCCCCGCGGGCCTCCCGGACGAGCTGCGCGACCGCGCCCGGACGCAGGCCCACCAGCTCGCCGGCCTGCTCGGGACGCTCGGCCTGCCCGACGCGTCCCCGGTGGCCCGCCGAGTCGAGGGCCTGCTGACCGGCGCCCCGACGGCGGCGGACGCCGGCCCGATCGCCGAGGCCGCCGGGGAGCTGCGGCGCGCCACCGAGGCCGGACCGACGCACTGATCCGGACGGGCCGACGAGCTGATCCGGACGGGGTCGGCCGACGGTCGGTCCCGTCTCGACGGGTCCGGATGGCGCACGACGCCCCCCGCGCCCGGGCGACGGGCAGTAGCGTCGTCGTCGATGCCGGACCGCCGCGGACGCCTCATCACCATCGAGGGCCTCGACGGGTCCGGGAAGACGACCCTCGCCGACGGGCTCGAGGCGGCGCTCCTGGACCGCGACCTCCCGGTCCTGCGCCTGCGCGAGCCGGGCGGGGTCGTCCTGAGCGAGCGCATCCGGGACCTCGTCGCCGACCCGGGGCTGGCCCCCCACCCGCGGACCGAGGCGCTCCTCTTCGCGGCCGCCCGCGCGCAGCTCTGCGCGGAGGTGCTGCTCCCCGCCCTCGAGGACGGCCGGTGGGTGCTGCTGGACCGCTTCGTCGACAGCTCGCTGGCGTACCAGGGCGGCGGACGGGGCCTCGGGCTCGACGTGGTCGCCCGGATCAACGAGCTGGCCACGACGGGGTGCCGGCCGGACCGCACGCTGCTGCTGCGCGTCTCCCGGGCCTCCGGGCGCCGTCGCCTGCTCGCCCGCGGCGAGGAGCAGGACCGCATGGAGCGCGAGGACGACGCGTTCTTCTCGCGCGTCGAGCAGGCCTACGACGCGCTGGCGACGGGCGAGCCCGAGCGCTTCCGGACGCTCGACGCCCACAAGGACGCCGCGCAGGTGCTCACGGACGCCCTCGACGCGCTGGCCGACATCCTGCAAGCCGGGTGACGGGATACCGGCGCGGGAGCCGTCGGCCTAGACTCCCCGTCGTGCGGGGGGATCTTCACGGGTGAGCGACGGCGGCCCGTCCACACCCACGTCCGGGCCAGACCCGGACGACGCCGCCGCGCGCGCAGCGGCCCTCGAGGACGCCCTACGCGTCGAGCGCGACCACGCCGACGAGGTCCGTGCGGCCGCCGAGGCGATCGCGGAGGAGCGCGACGCCGCGCTCGACGAGGCCGAGGAGCTCCGCGAGCTGCTGCAGGCGGTGCGCGCGGCGGAGGACGAGCGTCGTCGCGAGACCGACGCCACCCGGGCGGACCTCGCGGCCCTGCGCGGCGAGGCGGTCGACCCCGACCGGATCGCCGGGCTCGGGGCCCTCGTCGACGAGCTCCGCGCCCGCGCCGAGGCCGCCGAGTCGCGCGCCGACGAGCTGGCCGGCCGCGCGGAGCAGGCCGAGACCGCCGTGGGCGAGGCCGGGACGCGTCGGGACGAGACCACCGTCCGCGCCGACGAGGCGGAGACCCGCGCGGCAGAGGCCGCCTCTCGCGCGGAGGCCGCGGACGCCCGTACGGCGGAGGCGATCTCGCGCGCCGAGGACGCCGAGGCCCGCGCCGCCGAGGCCGTGTCCCGCGCCGAGGCCACGGATGCCCGTGCCACCGAGGCCGCGTCGCGCGCCGAGACTGCCGACGCCCGCGCCACCGAGGCCGCGTCCCGCGCACAGACCGCCGACGCCCGCGTCGCGGACGCCCTGAGCCGGGCCGACGACGCCGAGGCGGGGGCCGCCGAGCGCGTCGCCGCCGCGGAGGCACAGGCCGAGGAGCGGACCGCCGCCGCCGAGGCGCGGGCGGCGGAACGGGTCGCCGCGGCAGAGGCCCGGGTCGCCGACCGCATCGCGGCCGCCGAGGCCGAGGTCGCCGAGCGCGCTGCGGCCCGCGAGGCCGCCGCGGAGCGCCGGGTCGCCCAGGCCGAGGAACGGGCGACGGCCGCGGAGACCGCGCTGGCC
>NZ_JAURWA010000181.1 GCF_030655195.1 Patulibacter sp.
GGGCGGCAGCGTGGGCGCCGAAGGCGGGACGAGCGCGGGCGCAGCCCGCGGGCGGGGCGGGGCCGGCAGGGTGGGCGCCGAAGGTCGAACGCGCGCGGAAGGCGGGACGGCGCAGCAGGGGGAGCGGGCGCGACGTCCGAAACGTGCGGAACGCAAGGACACCGCGGGGGGTGCCGCACCTTCCCGGTGCGGAGGCGACCTTGACGTGAGGCACGTCGCACGTCGGGGCACGTGCCGCACGTCGTCGTCGTCGGATCCGTGCGTCCGGGACGTCGGCCCCTGTTCCGCCGGGCTTCGTCGGCGCCCCGCGCGGACAGGTCGGCGGTCGGGGAGAACGGACGCGCCCACCCCCTGCGAGGGCTCCGACGGCGACCCGATCCACGCCGGGGGAACGCGATATGCACCCGGTGGTCTCGTGGGGTGTGTCGCGTTCACGGGGTCGGGGCCCCGTCGTGTCCTGCGACCATCGACGGATGGTCTGGGTCCAGCACACCATCGCCCTGCGGCCGCGGCCGCGCGGCTTCCACCTCGTGACCGACGAGGTGGAAGCCGGGATCCCGGAGCTCGCGCAGGTGCGGGTCGGGCTCCTGCACGTCTTCTGCCGCCACACCTCCGCCGGGCTGACGCTGAACGAGAACGCGAGTCCCGACGTCCGCCGCGACCTGCGGACCTGGATGGACGTCGCCGTGCCCGAGGAGTTCGCCTGGACCCACACGTTCGAAGGGCCCGACGACATGCCGGCGCACGTGAAGTCCGCGCTCACCGGGCCGGACCTGACGATCCCGGTGACGGACGGTCGGCTCGCACTGGGCACCTGGCAGGGCATCACCCTCTGCGAGCACCGCGACCGCGGCGGCGCCCGGCAGCTCGTCCTGACGCTCACGGGTGCCGGCGCGGACGACTGACCCGCCGCCGTCGCTCGCCGCTCGCCCCGCCCCAAGCGCCCCCGCCGCCGGCCGCTGCACGCGGACGGCCGAACCCACCGCGCCCCCGCTGCCGGCCGCTGCACGCGAACGGCCGAACCCACCGCGCCATCCGCCGTCCGCGCCATACGGCCGCCCGCACCGCCCACCAGACGGGCCACGGCAGCCCGGCCGCTCCGCCCGGCCCCGCTATCGCCCCGAGGTCGCCGCCTGCAGGTAGCGCACCAGGGCGTCGAGCTCGGCGGCCGGGAGGCGGTCGTAGCCGTCGGGCATGCGGCCCGAGGGGAAGCCCGGGGTCGCCTCCGCGCCCGGGTCCAGGATGTCCTCGCGGATCGCGGCCACGGTGTCGTCGGAGAGCACCTCGTCGAGGTCCGGGCCGATGGTCCCGTTCGTCCCGGCGTCCGCGAGGCGGTGGCAGCCGCCGCAGCCGTTGTCCTCGAAGCTCTGCCGACCGCGGTCGGCGACGGCGCCCAGCGCGGTCACGGCGGTCCGGGTCCCGTTCGTGGTCGTGGTGGTCGCCGACGCGTCCTCGTCGGTGCCTCCCCCGCCCTGGCCGATCCCGAGGATCGCGCTGCCGAGCGCGATCGTCACGACGGCGGCGAGCATCCAGCGGACCCCGGTGGCGGTCATACGAGCACCTCCGTCCGGGGCGCCTCGGACGGCGGCGGCGGCGGGTCGAGGCCGAGGGCGCCCCGGCCCAGCACCACCCCCGCGACGGTCAGCAGCACCGCGACGATCTCGGCGCCGAGCGTCAGGCCGGCGGCGGCGGCGTAGCCCGACTCGCGGAAGCCGAAGAGCCCGTCCCCGTTGCGGGTCAGGACGATCGCGACGATCGAGCCGAGGCTGATCGCGAGCGAGCCCAGGACGAAGAGGACGGGACGGCGCGCGATCAGCAGCAGGATCACCACGAGCGACGTGATCGCGTTGACGAGGAACAGCGGGCCGATCCACCGGATCGACGAGTAGCCGTCGTGGTAGAGGCGGGCGTGCTCCCAGGCCCCGACGCCGACGGCGACGGCCGCGAGGGCCAGGACGGCGAGCGCCGCCGGTCGCAGGTCGCGGGGGCCGAGGAGGAGACCGACGATCCGGGACACCCCGCCAACCTAGACGGCACCGAGGGGCCCCGCCATCGGACGATCGTCGCAACGGGGACCCGACTCGCCCGGCCCGACGGACGAGGTGGTCGCCGGTGCGAGCCCGCCGTCGGCCGCCCGCCCACGCGGCGCGGGACGCCGTCCACCCGGTCGCTCGCGAACGGCCGGGTCGGCGACGTGTCCGCGCGCCGCCGCCGGGCCGACCCGCCGCGCAGCGGCGGAGGGCCGACAGGGCGTAGCATCCGGCGGCCCATGGCTACCGACGCTGCTTCCTCCCAGACGACCGCGAAGGTCCTCCGCGCGACCGCTGGCCAGGTCCGGCTCGAGCTCGACGGCGGCCGCGAGGTCACCAAGCGCGTCACCGTGCCGATCAGCGTGCGCGAGAGCATCGTCGGCACGTCCGTGCCCGTCGTCGTGACGGGCACCGGCGACAAGGCGCGTGTCGACCTGGCGGAGAACTGGCTCGACGCCCCCGCCGCCCCCGCGGCGAAGAAGCCCGCGGCCAAGCGTCGCGCCCGCTCCGGCGGCAGCGACGAGGCGGCCGCCGAGGCTCCTGCCGAGAAGAAGCCCGCGACCCGGCGTCGCCGCTCCGGGGGCGCCGAGGCCGCCGCCGAGCCCGAGGCCGCCAAGCCCGCCCGTCGCCCGCGCGCGAAGAAGGCCTCGCCCGAGGAGGCGCCCGTCGCCACGGCCGCCGACGACGCGCCCGCCGAGGAGCCGAAGAAGCGCACGCGCTCCCGTGGCGCGAAGGCCGCCGCGGCGACCGACGCCCCCGCCGTCGAGGCCGTCGAGGCGCCGGTCGAGGCCGCGACCCCCGGCGAGTCGCCCTCGATCGCCGAGGAGCCCAAGCCGAAGCGCTCCCGGTCCCGCTCCCGCGGCGGTCGCGGTCGCAAGCCCGCGGCGGACGCGCCCGAGGCGGCCACCGCCGAGTCGCCCGGCAAGGCCGACATCCCCGTGATCGAGACGGCCGCCGACGAGGCGCCCGCCATCGCGCCGGCCCCGGAGACCGTCGCGCCGGCCGCCGTCGCCGCACTGGACCCCGAGGTCCTCCGCACCCGCATCGCGGCCGCGGTCGACCTCGTCCGCGCCGCCCGCGCGGCGTAGGCCACCGCACGACGCGCCGCCTCGGGCGGCGCGTCCAGCGCGCTCGACGCCCGGAGCCCCACCGTCCGTCCACCGCGGTCCGCGCGGTCGTCGTCCACGTGCGCACGGCGTCCACCTGACGCTGCCGCGCGCCTATAGTGCCCGCAGGTCGACCGGCCCGGTGCTCCTCCCATCGTCTCGTCGCGCAGACCGCCGCCGCGCCCCGGACGGACGCGAAGCCCAGGAGGAATCCCATGCGCCCAGGTCGGCTCACCGCCGCCGCGGCCTGCACGGTCGCACTGCTCACCGCCTCGCCCGCCCTCGGCGCGACCGGCCCCGACGATGGCCTGCCCAACGTCGACCGCCGCGCCGCGGACCGTGCCCCGGTGCCCGCCTCCCAGCAGTCCGCGCGCAAGGCCCTCGACCGCGAGCTCGGCCCGGAGGGCGAGGTCCGCACGGATCGCGCCGGGGGCGGCGTCTCGTTCGTCGGGCGCACGGACGGCCTGCTGACCGGTCCCTCGACGCTCCGGCCCGAGCAGATCGTCCTCGGGTACGTCCGCGAGCAGGGCGACGCGTTCGGCCTGTCGAAGGCCGACGTCGACCACCTCGAGCTCGTCGCACGAGAGGTCAGCCCCGACGGCATCACCCACCTGCGCTTCAACCAGACCCTCGACGGCGTCCGGTCCGTGGACAGCGGGATCACCGCCGCCGTCACGCGAGCGGGCCGTCTGATCAACGTGACCGGGGCCCCCGTTCCCGGCGCGGAGCTCCCCGCCGCGACGCCCGGCATCTCCGCGGGCGCGTCGCTCGGCGAGGCACGCGAGAGCACGAGGACCGCCGGCCTGCCGCCACGGTCGACCGCGTCGTCGACGGGACCGTCGAGGACGACGACCTTCGCCAACGGCGACCGCGCCACGCTCCGCTGGAGCGCCACGGCCGACGGCCCCCGCCTGGCGTGGAACGTCGTCACCACCGCCGACGACGACCACCTCTACGAGGTTCTCATCGACGCGGAGGACGGGGCGCTCCTGCGGCGCCAGGACCTCACGAGCCACCTCGGCCAGATCAAGCGCTACGCCGCCGACCCCGACCGAACCCCCGCCGTGCAGGAGACGATGCCGGCGGCCTACTACGACGACGACGCCGGCGGCACGCGCCTGTGGGGCCAGTACGCGCGGACGTACGTCGACCCCACCGACCAGGACCCGGCGCCCGGGAACGAGCTCGGCGGGACGCGCGTGCAGATCCCGCAGAGCGGGACGAGCGGCGGCGGGCCCGACTGGCTCTACACGGCCACGCCGGTGGCCCCCGCGGCCGGGCGCACCTGCCCGACCACGGGCTGCACCTGGGACGGCACGAACCGCCCGACAGCGGTCGCGAACCAGTTCCAGGCGGCGTCCAACGCCCACGCGCTGGTCAGTCGGTACCACGACCACCTCGCCGCGGCGCCGATCGGCTTCACGGAGGCGTCGCGCAACTTCCAGCGGACGAACACGACCGGCCAGGGTCTCGGCAACGACTACGTGCAGGTGGAGGTCAACGACGGGCAGGGCTTCAGCAACGCGAACATGACCACGCCCCCGGACGGCCAGGCGCCCCGGATGCAGATGTTCCTCTTCCAGGCGCGCGGCGCGAACGGGTCCGACGTCGCCGACATCGTCTACCACGAGTACGGCCACGGCCTGAGCAACCGCCTCGTCGTCAACGCGTCGGGCAGCTCCACGCTCAGCTCGAACCAGGGGTCGATGATGGGCGAGGCCTGGAGCGACTTCTATGCCCTGGACCTGCTCGTCGGCGAGGGCACCGTCACCGACACCGCCGCCAGCGCGGAGTTGAAGCTCGGGGCGTACGCGGTCGGTCCCGCCGGCGTGCGCGCCAAGCCGACGGACTGCCCGGTGAACCCGGCGGGCGTGGTCGGTTGCAACGGCAACGGCACCGCGACCTCGATCCCCGGCGGCTACACGTACGGCGACATGAAGGGCACGAGGCTCGACAGCCCGCACAACGGCGGGGAGATCTGGGCCGAGACGCTCTGGGACCTCCGCGCCGCGCTGATCACGAAGTTCGGAGCGGCGGCCGGTCGCACCAGCGCGCTGGCGCTCGTCACCGGCGGCATGCGGCTCTCGGCCGCGAACCCGTCGATGCTGGACATGCGCGACGCGATCCTGCAGCAGGCCGTCGCCATGCGCAGCGCCCCGGGCGCCGCGGACGACACCTACTCCACGGTGTGGGAGGTCTTCCGCAACCGCGGGATGGGTGCCGACGCGACGACCGCGAGCGCGGATGCGACCAACCCGACGGAGGGCTTCAGCGCCCCGGCCGGGCTGCGGTCGGCCGGGCCCGCCGTCGTCACCGACCCCTACCCGGCCGGAGATGCTGACGGGGAGGTCGAGCCCGGCGAGGAGCTCCGCATCGTCGCGCCCGTGGCCGGCATCGGGGTCACCGACCTGAACGGGGTCACCGGAACGCTGACGGTCCCGGCGGGCATCACGGTGCTCGCGCCGAACGCGACGTGGCCCGTGCTCGGGAAGGGACGCACCGCTTCGAGCACCGCGCCGTTCGTCGCCAAGATGCCGGCCGGGGCCTGCACGACCAAGAGCGCGCTCTCGATCGCGGTCAGCTCCTCCGAGGGCACCCTCACGGTGCCGGTCACCGTCGACCCGCGCCCGGGGAGCAGCCGGGTCCTCGCGCTCAACGACGCCTCCGGCGCCACCCCCGGGGTGACCGATGCCCCGTTCACCCTCCGGGGCACCGGCACCATCACCGACGTCGACCTGCGGATCGACGAGCTCCGGCACACCTGGCTCGGCGACATCGCCATCGACCTCGTACACCCCGACGGGACGATCGTCCGGGTCCTCGACCGGCTGGACGACGGCAACAACGGCGGCGACGACATCCTCGATGCGATCTTCGACGACGACGCCGGCGCCCTGCCGGTCGCGACCGCGGCGCCGGTCACCGGGACGATCAGGCCCGCGTCCCCGCTCAGCGCCTTCAACGGCAGGACCGCCGCGGGAACGTGGAGGTTGCGGATCACCGACTTCGAGCCAAACGACACCGGCACGCTGCGCCACTGGGGCCTGAACTCCCCGCAGGCCGCCTGCGGACGGCTCGAGATCCCCGTCGCGACGACCGCCCCGGCGGGTGGCCTCGCGCAGAGCGCCGCGACCCTGAACGGCTCGGTGACCCCGAACGGCCGCACGACCGGCCTGCGGTTCGCCTACGGCACCACGACCGCCTATGGGCAGACGACGGCCACGCAGGACGTCGGGGCGGGCGACGGCGCGCAGGCCCGCTCCGCGGCGTTGACCGGCCTGGCGCCGGGGACGGTCTACCACTACCGGGTCGAGGCGATCCGCGAAGGCGGCGTCGTCGCGGTCTCCGGCACCGACGGGACGTTCCAGACGGCGGCCGTCCCGGTCGATCCGGGCCCGACGCCGACTACGCCGACGGACCCGGGCCCGTCCGGGGGCGGCGCCGGTGGCGGCGGCGGTGGCACCGCGTCGACTCCCGGCGGCCCGTCGACCCCCGGCGGCCCGTCGATCTCCGCCGACGAGAGCGCCCCGAGGTTGGTCTCCGCAAAGGTCGCGCTGAAGAAGGTGGGCAGGGCCGGGCGACGGCGGGCGACGTTCCGCTTCGGCCTCTCGGAGGCCGGTCGCGTGACGGCGGCCGTCGTCCGGACGGCGCCGGGCATCCGGAAGGGCGCGAGGTGCGTGGCGGTCCCGCGCCGGCGGCCCGCGAAGGCGCGGTCCTGCGTGCGGGAGCGGAAGGCCGTGACGACGACGGCGACGATCACGAGGCCGGGAGCGGGCAAGACGCTCGCGCTGCCGGCGAAGGGCCTGCCGAAGGGCACCTACGTCGCCCGACTCACGGCGACCGATGCGGCGGGCAACCGCTCGGGGATCACGAAAGTGACCTTCCGGGTGCGCTGACGGGACCGGGCCTGGTCGCGATGCGTGCCCCTCCGGCGCACGAGGCGAGACCCGGCCCGGCGGTCGCCCGCCCGCGCCGCCCGCCGCCCCCGGCGGGTCGGCGGGCACTCCCCGCGTCGCCTCGACCTCAGCTGGCCCGGCGTGCCCCGCGCGCCGGCCGGCCGGCCAGGGCGCGGCCGCGGATGCGGCGGACCAGCCGCAGCTCGTCACGGACGTCCATCGGGGCGGGACCCTCGCCCGTGTGGCGGGCGACGGCGTCCTCGACGTGCTCGGTGGTCACGGGCTCCAGGCGGCGCACGGGGACCAGCGTCTCGACGAGACGCCCGTCGCGTCGCCGCTGGACCTGGACGACCGATGCGTCGGGCCGACAGGCCACGGCCTCCTCGAGCACGCCGTCGACGAACAGCAGGCCGGCGTAGTCGTCGGCGGTCCACCCGTCGGGCAGGCGCCCGGACGCCACCGCGTCGCGGTAGACCACGCCACGCTCGGGCTGTTGACGGGCGTGGACGCTGAGGGACCCGGGGATCAGGCCGAGGCCGTCGATGGGCTCGGGTCGACCGGAGGACTTCGAGACCCCGCCCTGCATCCAGCACATCGCGCCGGCGGAGAGCCCGGCGAGGACGGTGCCGCGACGATTGGCCTCCAGCAGCAGCTCGGCGATCCCGTGAGCCCGCCACAGCGCCAGCAGGTTGCGCATCGAGCCGCCGCCGACGTAGATGATGTCCTGGCTGAGGATCAGGTGCTCGAGCGGCTCGTCGAGGTCGTCCTCGAGGTGGAACAGCGAGAGGATGCGCGGCCGGCACGGCCACGAGCCGAAGACCCGCCCGAAGCGCAGGATCTGGTCCTGCGGGTCGCCGCTGGCGGTCGGCAGGAAGAGGATCCGCGGCCGGTGGACCGGAGCCAGCGAGAGGATGTAGGCGTCGAGGTCCGGGCGCCCGGGCTCCATGGTGAACCCTCCACCGCCCATGCAGAAGACGGGGGCGCTGCTCACGCGGCCACGGCCCCGTCCGCGCGCGGCCCGGCCACGTCGGCCGTCGCCGGCAGCGGGTCGGGGGCCGCGCGCAGGCCGGAGGGTTCCTCGCCGCTCTCACGGGCACCCGACCTGGCCTCGCCGAGGTATCGCGCCGCCATGCGGTGCTCGTGGACCTGCCCCTCGACCCCGACGCCGACGTCGTAGGCGGTCGCGTCGCGCTTGGAGGTCACGACCTCGTCCAGCTCGGTGCCGACGAAGCTCAGCGCCGCGCCGTCCTCCACGCCGAAGCCGCGACGGACCCCGGCGGCGACCATGTTGCGGTACGCCAGGCGGCGCTCCGGCTCGCCGTCGTAGTGGACGCAGTTGCTGTACGGCAGGAGCCCGAGGCCCTTGACCCGCTCGCTCGGGCCGTGGAAGGCGGTGACCGAGTCGGCGAACCAGCACAGCGACCCGGCGGAGAGGCCGCAGAGCACGACGCCCTGCTTCCACGCGCGCCGCAGGGTGCGGTCGAGGCCGTGGGCGCGCCAGGCCCCCAGGAGGCTCTTCAGCGACCCGCCGCCGACGTAGATGACGTCCTGCGAGAGGAGGTGGTCCTCCAGGTTGCCCTCGACGGCGCCGGCGCTCGTGTCGCGCCGGAACAGCGAGACGTGCGACGGCTCGCTGCGCCCGGCCCCGAAGCGCCGGTAGAAGCGGACGACGTAGTGGTCGGCGTCACCGGAGGCGGTCGGGAGGAAGCAGATGCGCGGCCGTTCCGCACCGGACAACTCCAGCACGTAGTCGTCCATGAGCGGGTTCTTCGGCTCCATGGAGAACCCGCCTCCTCCGAGAGCGACGATGCGTGGGGGTCGATCGGTCACAGCCGCAGCATCGCCGTGGGCCACCCCGGCCGGGGGCTCCCGATGTACGAGGTCCGCGCCCGGGCGTTCGCCCGCGTGGACGGTGCTGTCCACGCGGGCCAATCGCGGGAGCACCCGTCTTGTCCGACGGGCCCCCCGGGGCGGTCACGCCCGATCGAACGTGGTCGGACCGCACACCGCGGACGACCCGGCGTGCCGGACTCCGCTCCGGAGCGGCGGTCCGGCCGGCGACGTTCGCGACGGCGGCCGGCGCCTACACGGGGGCGGGGCCCTGTCCGTGCGACGGCGGCCGTCGCCTACGCCCGGGCGGCCCTGTCCCGTGCGGCGAGCCGTCGCTGGACCACGACGTTGAGGAGCATCAGCCCGAGCACGAGGATCAGCAGCATCGTCGAGAGGACGTTCACCTGGGGCGGCACGCCCTGCTTCGTCGCACCGAAGATGTAGAGCGGGAACGTCTGCGTCTGGCCGGCGTTGAAGCTCGTGACGATGTAGTCGTCGATCGAGAGCGCGAAGGCCAGCACCGCCGCGGCGGCGACGCCCGGGGCGATCGTCGGCAACGTCACGCGGAAGAACGTCGAGACCTCGCCCGCCCCGAGGTCCTTCGCGGCCTCCTCGATGTGCGGGTCCATCCCCTCCAGGCGCGACTTGACGGTCACGACGACGTAAGAGATCGAGAACATGATGTGGGCGACCAGGATCGTGCCGAACCCGGTGCCGACGCCGAGGACGAGGAACATCGCCAGCAGCGAGGCGCCCATGACGACCTCGGGCGAGGCCATCGGCAGGAAGACGAAGAAGTCCGTCGGGGTGCGGCCGCGGAAGCGGTGGCGGACCAGCGCGATGGCCAGGAGCGTGCCCATGGCGGTCGCGACGACCGTCGAGAGGACAGCGATCAGCAGCGAGTTCTCGAGCGCCTTGGCGAGGTCGGCGTTCGCGAACGGGTCGGCCCAGTGCTTCAGCGTGAAGCCGCGCCACTCGAAGTTGAACCGTCCCTGGTTGTCGTTGAACGAGAAGACGATCATGAACAGGATCGGCGCGACCAGGAAGAGGATCGCCAGCGTCGACCAGACGCCGAGGAGCCACCTGCGGCCGCGACCGGGCTCGCGGTCCCGGCGGGGCGCGCCCGCGGAGGGCGCGACTCCCGGCACGTGCGGCGCCGCGGGATCGGTGGGGAGCGTCTGCGTCGCCATCGCTCAGCCCGCCAGTTCCGTCAGGTTCTCGGGGTGGGCGGGCACGACATCCTCAGGTGCTCGGGACAAAGAAGTCACGCGCATCACCCCGCCAGTTCCGTCAGGTTCTTCGTTCCGAGCACCCGTCCGTAGATGGCGATCCCCAGGAGGATCACGCCCATCAGGATGAACGAGAGCGCGGCGGCGGTCGGGTAGTCCAGGATGTTCAGGAACTTCGACTGGATGACGTTGCCGATCATCGTGGTGTTCGACGAGCCGAGGATCGACGAGTTGATGTAGTCGCCGCACGCGGGGATGAACACCAGCAGCGAGCCGGCGAAGATGCCCGGCACCGCGAGCGGGAGCGTGACCTTGCGGAAGGCGGTCCAGCGGCTGCAGTAGAGGTCGGAGGCCGCCTCGATCAGGCGTCGGTCGATGCGGTCCAGCGTCGCGTAGATCGGCAGGACCATGAACGGCAGGAAGTTGTAGGAGATGCCGAAGATCACGGCCTTCCCGGTCGCGAGGAAGCGGCCGTCGTCAGCGACGATGCCGACGTCCTGCATGCGGGCGACGAGCCAGCCCTGGTCGTTGAGGATCAGCTGCCAGGACGCCGTGCGCATGACCTGCGAGACGAAGAACGGCAGGATCACCAGGAGCAGCCAGAGGCCCTTGAAGCGGCCGGCCTTGTAGGCGATGAAGTACGCCAGCGGGAACGCGATGACGAAGTCGATCAGGGTCGCGGCGCCCGCGTAGCCGAAGGAGCGCGTGAACTGCGCGTGGTAGTCGCGGATCGCGTCCCAGTAGGTCGCGAAGCTCCACGTGAGCTCGTAGCCCTTCTCCGGGTCGCCGCTCATGAGCGACACGCTGACCTGGTTGAGGATCGGGACGGCGAAGAAGACGATGAGCCACAGGAGTCCTGGGAGGGCGAACCACCAGGGCAGCATCTTGCGGCGACGCGACAGCGACACGATCAGGCCCCCGTGACCTTCGCCATGGCCTCGTACATCCGCTGCTCCTCGATCGTCGAGAGCGACGGGTACACCTTGAGGCGCTCGCGGATCTCGTCGGTCGGGAAGATCAGCTCGTTCTTGGCGATGTCCGGGTCGCTCTTCTCGAGGATCTCGCGGATGCCGGAGACCGGGCTGATGTAGTTGATGTACGCGCAGAGCTTCGCGGCGACGTCGGGCTCGTACAGGTAGTTGAGCATCGTCTCCGCCGCGTACGGGTGGGCGACGTTCGCCGGCAGCATGAGGTTGTCGGTGAAGAGGACCGCCCCCTCCTCGGGGTAGGCGAAGCGCAGGTTCGGGTTGTCGGCCTGCAGCTGCACCATGTCGCCGGAGTAGGCCATGACCAGCTCGACGTTGCCCTTGGTCAGGTCGGTCGTGTAGTCGTTGCCGGTGAACCGCCGGAACTGCCCCTTGCCGGCGGCGTCCGCGATGAACTCGACCGCGCCGAGCATGTCGTCGATCGTCGCGTTCGCGGGGTTCTTGCCCTGCATGATGAGCACGCTCGACGCGGAGTCGTACGGCTCGGCGAGCATGGTGCACTTGCCCTTGAACTCCGGGTTGAAGAACTCCTTCATGCTCGTGAGCTCGCGGCCCGTCGCCCGGATGTCGTAGCCGATGCCGATGGCGCCGGACTGGAACGGCAGGGTGAACTGCCGCTTGGGGTCGTAGGAGATCGACTGCAGCGTCGAGACGAGGTTGTCCCGGTTGGGCACGTTCCGGAAGTCGTACGGCGTGACGAAGCCGGAGCGGACCCAGCGCGAGGCCATCGGGTCGGTGAGCACGACGATGTCGCGGCCGATCGGCTTGTCCTGCGTCAGCTGCTGGCGGACCTTGCCGAAGAAGTCGTTGTTGTCGTTGATGTCCTCGACGTACTTGACCTTGCCGCCGTACTTGCGGTTGAAGGCCGTCAGCACCGACTTGTCCATGTAGAGCGGCCAGTTGGAGAACGTCCAGTTGCCGATCGGGACCTTCGGGTGCCGGACGTCCGCGGCCTCCTGCTCGAGCTGCTCGACGTTCTTCGTCGCCGTGCCGGTGATGCCGCACGCGGAGAGGACCGACGCCAGGCCGGTGGCCATCAGCGCGGCCCCGGCGCTGCGGCCGACGAAGCGGCGCCGCGAGGTCCGACCGGTCAGGACCTGGTCGTCCATCGCCTGCTCGAGCGCGCTCTGGGCGCGGGCGTCGTCCTCACGCACCGGCGGACCCCCCTTCCACGACGAAGGTCTGCCGAGCGTCCCAGGCGACCTGAACGTCCTGTCCGGCGCCGAACGTGCCGGCCGAGTTGCCGACGAGGTTCGGCTCGACCACGTTGAGCTCGAGCCCGCCCGCGGTGCGGACGAGGTACTGCAGCGTGACGCCGAGGAACGTCGACTGGACGACCTTGCCGTGCAGGACGTTGTCGCCCTCGGGCGGTTCCTGGTCCGTGGCGTACAGGCGGACCTTCTCGGGCCGGACGCCGATCCGGATCGGCCCGGCGTACCCCTCGGCGCGGTGGGTCAGGTAGCGGACGGGCTCGAGGTCGACGGTGGTGCCGCGGCTGAACTCGTGGTCGACCGGCGCGCTCTCGGGCGTGACGTCGATGAGGTTCGAGGTGCCGAGGAAGTTCGCGACGAACGACGTCTCGGGACGCTCGTAGAGGTCCTCGGCGGAGCCCTGCTGCTCGATCGCTCCGCCGTTCATCACGGCGATCGTGTCGGCCATGCTCATGGCCTCCTCCTGATCGTGCGTGACGTGCACGAAGGTGATGCCGATGTCGCGCTGGATCTGCTTGAGCTGGTCCTGCAGCTGGCGGCGCAGGCGCAGGTCCAGGGCGCCGAGCGGCTCGTCCAGCAGCAGGGCGCGCGGCTTGTTGACCAGCGCGCGGGCGAGCGCCACGCGCTGGGCCTGCCCGCCCGAGAGCTGGCCCGGCTTGCGCTTGGCGAGGTGCGAGAGCTGGACGGTCTCGAGCATCTCCGCGACGCGCTTCTTCGTCTCGTGCTTGTCGACCTTGCGGCGCTCGAGGCCGAAGGCGACGTTCTTCTCGACGGAGAGGTGCGGGAACAGCGCGTAGGACTGGAAGACCGTGTTGACCTCGCGCTTGTGCGGCGGCAGCTGCGTGACGTCCTGGCCCGCGAGGCGGACCGTGCCGCTCGTGGGCAGCTCGAAGCCGCCGATCATCCGCAGCGTCGTCGTCTTCCCGCAGCCCGAGGGGCCGAGCAGCGCGTAGAAGCGGCCCTGCTCGATGTCGAGCGACAGGTCCCCGATGACGGTCTGGTCGCCGTAGCGCTTGTGCACGTGCTCGAGACAGATGTCGCGCTGCTCGGCGGCGTCGCCTGCCGCGGCCGGCGGGCGGGACGTCTCGGTGCTCTCGGGGACCGTGGTCATGGGACCTCCTCGGCACGGGGCCGGTCGATGGAGCTGATCCTGAGGAGGATGTCCGAGGATCGCCGCACCCGGACTGGCCAGGCGGATGAACCTCGAGCGCCCCGACTGGACGTGGTCCGCAGGCTCTCGCGCGGACGGAGGCCCATGGTACGTGCAGGCCGTCGGAGGGTTGCCGGGTCTGGACGACAGAGCGTCGCGTCGCCGGACGGGGTCGCGGACGCCCGTCGTCCCGGACGGGGATCGGCGCTCCCGACGCGGACACCGTCGACCGCCGTGCCCCGACCGTCTACGGTGGCGCCATGCGTGTGCCGTCCCGGGCAGTCGTCGTCCTGCCGTGCGTCCTGGTCCCCCTCCTCCTCGCCGGGTGCGGCGGGTCGGGCGATCCACCGGACCGCGCGTCCGTCCCCGACCCGCGGCTGCGCGGTCTGGAGGCGCGGAGCGTCCGCGCGCCCGCGGTCCTGCGCGCGGCGGAGCGGATCGCCGGCGAGGACACGGTCGTGGACCTGACGTTCGAGCGCGACCGCTTCACGGTGCTGACGGCCTGGGTGACCCGCGAGGAGCGCGAGAACCCCGCGAACCAGCTGCAGGAGGGGAGCGCCGTCCGCGACTCCGGGAAGATCGCGTCGATCTGCCGGGCGGTCCGGGGCATCGATCCCGGTGCCGACGCCTACGTCACCGGCTACGACGGGGTCAGCTGGCGCGAGGGCTGCCCGCAGAACGGGGACGTCGACGGGCGGCGGTGAGGCCCACGCCGTTCCGGGGGTCGAGGCGTCGAGGGGCGGCCGGGCCGGGCGGGTCGGTCCCGGGCGGGTCGGTCCCGGGCGCCCGGCGACGGCGGGTCGGCTCGTTCCGTGCCCTCAGCCCGCCCGGTGGACGACCTCGCCCGCGACGACCGTCAGCACCACCGGGACGCCCATGAGGTCCTCCGCCGGCACGTCGACCGGGTCCTCGGCGAGCACGGTGAGATCGGCGTCGAAGCCGGGGCGGATCGTGCCGCGGCGGTGGTCCTCGCCCACCGCGCGCGCCGCGTTGCGGGTGTAGCCCAGGAGGGCCTGCAGACCGTCGATCGCCTGGTCGTCGTACGGTGCGCGGCCGGGGTCGGAGGGGTCGCGACGCAGGCGGGCGCTGGCCATCCCCTCGCGCGGGTCCAGGCCGACGACGGGCCAGTCCGAGCCGAGGGCCACCAGGGCGCCGGACTCCCAGATCGCGCGGGTGAGGAACGCGCGGTCGCAGCGGTCGGGCCCCAGGCGGCGCGACCAGTTGTCGGACCGGTCGGGGGCGAGGTCCATCATGTGCTGGGTCTGCATCGACGCCGTGACGCCTTCCGCGGCGAAGCGCGGCAGGTCCTCCGGCTGGATCGTCTCGATGTGCTCGACCCGGTGCTGGACGCGGGCGTCCGGGGACGGGCCGGGCGACGCCGGGGAGGGCGGGCCGTCGGTCCCGCGGCCGCCCGGCCGCTCCCCCGCCCGCAGCGACCCGTGGACCGGCACCCCGACCGCGCCGGTCGCCCGGTAGGCGTCGAGCGCCTCGCGGACGGCGCGGTCGCCGCACGCGTGGGTCGCGCACTGGAACCCGTGGCCGGCGAAGAAGCCCACGGCCTCGCGGTACCGGGCGGGGTCGGGCCAGAACGGCAGGGTGCCGTCGCCCTCCGTGTCGGGCTCGACGAGCCAGCCCGTGCCGGAGTCGATCACCCCGTCGACGAAGAACTTCGCCACGCCGCCGCGCCACCGCTCGCCGGACGCGTCGCGGTGCCCGGCGAGGAGGACCCACTCGTCGCGCGGCGTGTCCGGGGTGACCCAGAACGGCGCGACGACGCGGGTCCGCAGGTCGCCGTCGGCCTCCAGGCGACGCAGCGTGTCGTGGGTGGCGAGCGAGCCGTCCATCGCGTGGGTGCCGGTGATGCCCAGCGCGGCGAAGCGCCGAAGCTGCGCGACGTAGAGCCGGTGGCGATCGTCGTCGGTGAGCTCGGGGATCGCGCCGCGGACGAGGTCCATCGCGGCCCACTCGAGCAGCTCGCCGGTCGGCTGACCGTCCTCGCAGACGACCTCGGACTGCTCGTCGAACGCGACGGGACCGGTGACCCCGGCGAGCTCGAGCGCGCGGGGCGAGGCGAGGCCGGTGTGGAGGTCCATGAACAGCAGGAACGCGGGGGCGCCGCCGACCGCGTCCTCGATCAGCGCGCCGCGCGCGCCCGTCGCGGCGAAGACGTCGTAACCCAGGCCGAAGCCGAGGACCCAGGCGCCGTCCGGGATCCGAGCGCGCTCCTCGGTCAACCGCCGGCGGACCTCGTCGATCGTGCGGGCGCCGGTGAGGTCGGCGCCGCGTGCGTCGATCGCGCCCTTGAACGGGTGGGTGTGGGCGTCGATCAGCCCGGGCACGACGGCGGCACCGGCCAGGTCGATCGTCTCGGTGGCCGGCCCCGCGAGCGCGCGGACCTCGGCGTCGTCGCCGACCACGGCGATGCGCCCGTCCTGCACGCCGAGCGCCGAGGCGGACGGGCGGTCCGGGTCCAGGGTGCGGACGCGGGCGTTCAGGAGGGCGAGGTCGAGGGGCATGGGGATCCTGGTCGTCGTGGGGCGGCGGGCGGGTTCGGTCGACGTGGGGGCTCGGTCGGAGTGGGGGCTCGGTCGGCGTGCGAGCGGTCGGTCGGCGTGCGAGCGGTCGGTCGGTCGGCGGGCAGTGGCGAGCGGTCTCGGCGGCGCCACCGCGGGCCTCAGGAGTCGAAGCCGAGGCCGAGCCGGTCGAGGGTCTTCAGCCAGACGCCGCGGCGGCCGGTGCGGTCCTCCGCGGCCATGCGGTTCTGGGTGATCCGGATGCCGATCGAGCGGAGCGGCTCGGGCGGGAACGGGGTCGGCTTCTCACGGACGTAGCGCAGGCGCGTGGCCTCCGTGTCGCGTCCGTCGACGAGGTCGAGCGCCACGCGGGCGCCGAATCGGGTCGCCGCCACGCCGAGCCCCGTGTAGCCCGCGGCGTACGCCACGCGGCCGTGGTGGGCGGTGCCGAAGAAGACCGAGAAGCGCGAGCAGGTGTCGATCGCGCCGCCCCAGCGGTGGCTGAAGCGGATGCCGTCGAGCTGCGGGAAGGCGGTCGAGAACTGCTGCGACAGGCGCGCGAAGACCTCGTCGCTCTCGTCGTGCTCGGGGCCGACGGGGCCGCCGTACCGGTAGACCGCGTCGTAGCCGCCCCAGAGGACGCGGTCGTCGGCGGTCAGCCGGAAGTAGTGGAAGCGGTTCTGGTCGTCGCCCATCCCCTGCCGGCCCGCCCAGCCGATCGACGCGCGCTGCTCCGGCGTCAGCGGCTCGGTCATCAGGACGTAGTCGTAGACCGGCACGACGTAGCGGCGGATCTCGCGCACGAGCGGCCGGAACGCGTTGGTGCCCAGCACGACCTGGGCGGCCCGGACGGTGCCCTGCGAGCAGACGACGTCGACGGCGCCGGCGGACGCGGCGGGGTCGACTCCGGCACCGGCGGATGCGGCGGGGCCGGGGCGGGCGCCGGTGGCGGGGGCGTCGCGCAGCTCGGCGACCGGGGTGTGCTCGTGGACGCGGACGCCGGCGGCGAGCACCGCGGCGCGCAGACCGAGCGCGAGCTTGCCCGGGTGCACGAGCGACGCGCCGGTCCGGTCCCACAGGGCGCCGTGGACGACGGGCGAGTCGAGCTGGGCGCGGGCGGCGTCGCGGTCCAGGACGACGACGTCGTGGCCGTGGGCGCGCAGCAGCGCCGCGTCCTCCTCGGGCCAGTCGGCACGGGTCGGGTCGAGGACGACGTCGAGCTCGCCGGTGTGCTCCAGCTCGCAGTCGATCCCGTACCGCTCGAGGTCGGCGCAGAGCTCCGCGTGGTTCTGCAGGCCGAGGCGCTCGAGGGTCGTCAGCTCGTCGGCGAACCGCGCCGCCCCGTTGTGCAGGCCGTGGGTCAGGGAGGCGACGCAGAAGCCGCCGTTGCGACCGCTGCCGCCGAAGCCGCAGGTCTCGCCCTCGAGCAGGACGACGTCGCGGTCGGGATCGTCGCGCTTGGCGTGCAGCGCGGCCCACAGACCCGTGAAGCCGCCGCCGACGATGCACAGGTCGGCGGTCGTCGAGCCCACCAGCGCGGGCGCCGGGTCCGGGCGGCGGACCCCGCCGTGCTCCTCGTCGAGCCAGAACGACGTGGGCTTCGCGTTCGCGTAGGCGGCCCGGTGCGCGGCGGTCGGCGGAGTGGTCGGCCACGGGCTCACGCGATCCACGGTAGTCGCCCGGCCGAGGCGCGGCGGCGGCCGGATCGCAGGGTGCGACAGGGCGTCGCGGGGATCGGTGGGCGGGCGACGGCGTGTCGGGTGGCGGGTCGGGTCGGGACGGGACGGGCGGGCGGCGGACGGGCGGGCGGCGGACGGGC
>NZ_JAURWA010000183.1 GCF_030655195.1 Patulibacter sp.
CCACCGGGCGCTCCGTGGGAGCTGGCCGCGGACGAGCTGGCCGGCGCGCTCTGCGTCGCGGTCGGCCTGCCCTGCGCCTGGCTGCTCGCCGCCGCGCTGGCGACCGGACGCCGCCGCCCGACGGCGGGAATCGGCGCCACCCGCACGCCGCGACGGACGGCCGACCGATGAGCACCGTCTGGGTCGTCGCCGTCGCCCTCTCGTGGGTCGTCGTCGCGCTGCTCGTGGCCGTCGTCCTCTCGCTCCTGCGGCAGACCGCCGAGCTGCGCCTGCGGCTCGACGAGCTCGACGGCGGCGAGCTCTTCGAGGCCCCGGAGTGGGACGCCGCACAGGGCGATCCGGTGCCCACGACGACCGTGCCGCTGCTGCCCGGCTCCGTGCCCGCGGACGGCGGCGCGCTGCTCGAGCTCGGCGGACCGCAGGACCGCGGGACGCTGCTCGTCTTCCACTCGCCGGGGTGCGCCGGCTGCGTCGGGGTCGAGGAGGCGCTCGAGGGCCTGCAGCGCGAGGGGCCGCCGGTGCGGCTGGTCAGCGTCCTGGCCCTGCGCCCCGACGGTGCCGCCGACCACCTGCGCCGCCGGCCGCTCCGGGACGTGCCGAGCCTGTCGGTCGACGTCCTCCCGCGCGAGCTGCGGCGTCCGACGACGCCGTCGATGCTGGGCATCTCGCCCGACGGCGTCGTCGCGGCGATCGGCCGGCCGGACGGCCCGGCGAGCATACGCGAGCTCGCGGTGCTGACCGCGAACGCCCGCGACGACGGCTGAGCTACCCCCGGCGGTAGTTGCCCGGCGCGCCGGTGCGCGAGAGCGGCTTGCGGCCCTCGCGGTCCAGGCCGGTCTCGAGCATCCAGCCGCGGGTGCCCTTCGGGAGCGCCTCGCTGCGGACGATCTCGACGAAGCTCCACTCGACGCAGCAGACGCCGTAGGACGGGGCACTGCGCCGGCAGAGCTCGTCGACGACGTCGCCCGCCTCGACCCAGCCGAACGCGGTCGAGTTGAACGACAGGCGCAGGTAGTAGTCCTCGAAGTTCGAGGACATCCGGGACGACGCCTTGCGGACCCGGCGGCGCATCGGCCGCGTGCGGCAGCGGATGTCCTCCAGCGGCGGGCCGCCGCAGTCGTCGTGGCCGCACGCCTTCTGCGAGGCGGCGGCGTCGCGGCAGTCGAAGTCCTTGCGCGCCGGGCCGCAGAGGAACCCGTCGTTCTTGGCCTGGTCCTGGTACTCCGGCGAGCTCTTCGTGTAGACGGTGCCGTCGACCTCGAGCGGGATCCAGCCGCTCTTCTTGGACCGCACGTCGTGCCCGGGGTAGCCCCAGATCCAGCCGTCGACCGCCTTGCGCATCGGCGGCGAGGCGCAGCCCGGGGCCTCGCGGTCGCTCTGCCGGGCGAAGTGGCCGCCCTCCTGCACGAAGACCTCGTCACCGGCGTTGGTCAGGACGATCTCGGCGTCGGGGTGCGGGCCCTTGCGGACCGCCACGCCGGTCCTGCCGAGCTTCTTCGTGCTCGGCTCGGTGCCCACCACGACGTACGGCGAATAGCAGACGGCGACGGCGTCCTGGCCGACGGCACCGTTCGGCACGCGGGAGGTCGCGACGGGCTCGAAGCCCTCGTCGGCGAACGGGATCCGGCGCGGCTTCCTCTTCGTCGCGCCGCTCGAGTCGTCGCCGCAGCCGACCAGACCGCCGGCGGCGACCGCCGCGGTGCCGATCCCGACGGCGCCGACGAAGCTGCGCCGGTTGGCGGGACGGGCCAGGCGGTCACCTGCGCGGCGGACGAGGGCGTCGAAGCTCACGGGCGGCCACGATAGCGGCGGGGCGCCACGCCTCGCGCTGCGTCCCGGTCGACGCGGCCCGGGCGGCGCCGCGCCTAGAAGGCAGCGCGACCGGGCGACGCCCCGGAGATCCGCGGTCGACCGACCGCGACGGGCCGGCGGGGTCGAGCGCCCGCGATCAGCCGGCCGACGGCGCGGTGGTCCCCGTCCCCAGCGGCTTGGCGTCGTCGATGCCGGCGGGGCGCTTCGGCGCCGGCGCCGTGCCGTAGTCCGAGATCGTCAGCTTCGACGACGAGCGGCCGGACGGCAGCTGGGCGGCGGCCCCGCCGAGCACGTCCTTGATGTCGTACTCGCTGGTCGACGAGTAGGCGAGCCCGCCGTCGTCGATGCACGTCGTGACCGGGACCTTCGCGCCGGACGGGGCGTCCTTCAGGAGCTCCTGGAACGACGGGTCGTCGATCTGGCCGAGGACGTCCTCGAGGGAGAGCTCCGCGCTGAACTCGCGGCAGGTCTTGCCGTCGACCTCCTTCGTGTCCCCGATGTCGGTGATCTTCGCCTTCTCGAGCTGCCGGACCTGGGCGAGCGGGTCGGACTGCTCGATCGGGTTGTCCGTGACGCTCCAGCCGCCGGGGCCGGGGATGCGGATGTAGACCTTGTCCTTCTCGCCGTAGTTCTGGAACTCGGCGCCGCCGGAGCCGCCGGACCCGCTCGTCCCGCCGCCGCCGAGCGTCTGCGTGAACAGGTACCGCTGCTCGACCAGGTCGAGGGTGCCGGTGGCCTTCGTCGTGATGCCGGCCGTCGAGGTCTGGAGCGTGATGCGCGCCGTCTTCGCCGCCTTCGTCGACTCCGGGCCGCGGGCCAGCGCGGCCCGGATGGCGTCCTCGTTCGCGGCGGGGGCGCCGCCGCTCGCGGTGCCGCCGCCACCGCTCTCCGCAGTCGTCGCGGTGGTCGTGGTGGTGCCGCCGGTGGTGGCCGCCGTCGTGGTCGACTCGTCGTCGGACGAGCCGCAGCCCGTCGCGGCGAGCGCGAGCAGGACGGCGGTGCCGGCGGCGAGGGCGGGGCGGGTGCGGGACGGGCGCAGGGACATGCCGGGATCGTACGAATCCCCACCGGCGAGGTCCCGATCCCTCACGGACCTCTCACGAGGCGGCGCCGCCCGCCGGTCGACCGGTCCCGCGGGTCGCCCGGCGTCGGACGGCGCCCGGCCCGCCCGCCCGC
>NZ_JAURWA010000186.1 GCF_030655195.1 Patulibacter sp.
TCGGCCTCGAGCCCGACGCCCTGCGTCGCCGTCCGTCCGAGGTCGACGGCCTCGTCCGGCGGCGCGCGGCGCTCGCGGGCGCCCTGGTCGGCAACCCCGCCGCCGTCGTCCTGCCGGCCCCGATGGACCGGCTGCGCGACACCGCCGACATCCAGGTGCTCGGCAACCTCCTGCGGCACGAGGCCGCCGCCGGGCTCGCCGTGCTGTTCTCCTGCGCCGACCCGCGCATCGGCGCCGCGGTCGCCCACTCCGCCGTGGCGCCCGCCGGGAACGCGGTGCCCGGAGCCGGGGTCGCCGCGTGAGCGTCGTCGCGTACCGGCGCCGCGGCGCGCTCCGGGCCAGCGTCGGCGCGGAGATCACGCGCATCCGCACCGGCCGGGGGCTTCTCGTCGCCGCCTCGGCGTGCCCGCTGATCGCCGCGATCACCACCGTCGGACCGCTGCAGTCCGTGCCGCCGGCCGCGTTGCAGGCGGACCCCGAGGCCTGGCGCCTGCTCTCGACGGCCACGGTCGGGGCCGGCCCCGCGCTCGTCCTGGGGTTCCTCTCCCTCGCCGGGGACCACCGCCACCGGGGCCTCGGCGCCGAGGTCGCGGCGACGGGCCGTCGCGACGTCGTCCTCGCCGGCCGCGTCCTCGTCGCCCTCGCCGCGGGTCTCGTCGTCGGGGTCGTCGCCGCCGCCGCCGCGCTCGCCGCGCTGGTGCTCTGGTACGCCGCGGTCGGTGCGTCCACCGCGGTGCTGCTCCCCGGCGGCTGGCTCCCGATGGCCGGCGGCGTGCTCGCCTCCGGCCTGGCGGCCGTCGTCGGGCTCGCCCTGGCGGTCCTCGGCCGGTGCCGCACCTGGGTCCTGGTGCTCGCGCTGCTCTGGTACTTCGTCGGCGAGGCCGTCCTGCCCGGGCCGCTGCCCGACGTCGCTCGCTGGACCCCCGGCGGTGCCGTCACCGCGCTGGGCACCTCGGTCACCCCGTGGGGCCTGGACTTCGGCGCCGGCCTGGCGCTGCTGGCCGGGTGGACCGCCTTCGCCCTCGTCCTCGCCCGTTCGTCGCTGACCCGTTGGGAGCTCCGCCCGTGACCCGCCCCGTGAACGTCGTGCTGATCGCGCTGGAGCCCCCGGCCGCCGACCCGGCCTGGAGCGTCCTCCCGCCCCGGGCGACCGAGACGCTCCGCGGCGGCTCCGCGGTCGCGCTCCTGACGGCCGCCGGCGTGCCGGCACGGCAGCTCTCGGGCGTCGGGGCGACGGGCCTGGGCCCGATGGTGCACGAGGTCGGGCGCTCCGGCGCGACGCTCGTGGCCCTCCACTCCGGCGCCTCCCCCGCCCCCGCCGTGCGGCTGCTGACCCGTCTGCTGCTGGACGCCGACGACGCGCCCGCCGTCGCGTGGACCGGGGTCCCGGCGGCGTCGCGCGAGGCGGTGGCCGGGACGGCCCCCGACGGCGTCGCGGTCCTCGGCCCCTCGTTCGAGCAGGCGCTGCTCGCCGTCGCCGTCGGCGGTCCCGCCGCGCCGGGCGACGCGCCCGGCCTCGAGGCGTCGCCCTCCCCGTGGACCACCGGGGCCCTGCGCCCCGGGCTCGCCCCGCTCCTGGGCGTCGAGCACGCCCGGACCCACGACGACGGGAGCATCGGACGACCCGCCTCCGGGCGGCTGCGCGACGAGCTCCGGTGGATCGACGCCCGGACCGTCGGCGCGGCCGTCGTCCCGCTCGTCGGACCGCCCGTCGAGCGTGCCGACGACGAGGCCCTCGACGCGGTCGCCGAGGCGGCTCCGCACCGCATCGGCGTGGCGCTGCCCGTCGCGCCCTCCGCGCCGGCCGCCCTCGTGCGCCGCGCCGACGAGCTCGGCGTCGCCCGGCTGGACGTCGTCCTCACCTCGCCGGTCGACGAGGAGCGCCACGCCGAGACCGCGCGCCTGGCCGTCGCGGCGACCGCCCGGGTCCACGTCCGGCTCGACGCGTCGCGGGACGGCGACGTCGACCGGGCCGAGGCCGACGTCGTCCGCCTGTCGTCCGCCGTCGCCGCCGTCCGGCTCCGGTGGACCGACGGCGAGGGCGCCGATGCCGCGCCGCCGGCCGATCTCGCGGTCCCCGAGCTGCGCTCCGACGACGCGGTGGCCGAGGCGCTGCGGGCCGAGCGCGCCGTGTCGGCCCGTCTGCTCGACGCGCATCGCGGTGTCGGCGTCCCCGGGCGAGGGCCCCGACGGCGCGTCCACGACGTCGTCTGGCTCGGCGGGGACGACCCGACCGACCACGCGGCGTGGCTGGCGACCGTGCTGGACCGCGACGGCCTGCTCGTGCGCCGGGACGGCGGGACCTCGCCCGTCGGCGGCGTGCCCACGGCGGTCGTCCGTCAGGCCGGCGACGGCGCGCTGCTCCTGCCCGCCGGCGACCGCCTCGTCGTGCGCGGGTGGGCGACGGACGGCCCCGAGCCGGACGACGCGCGGCTGCTGCTGACCCTGGAGGACCCCGACGATCTCGAGCGCCTCGCCGCCGACGAGGCCGCGACGTTCGCCGACGGGACGCTTCCCACGCGCACCGCGGGTCCCCGGTGGGCGCTCGCCGACGAGGCCGACGTCCTCGGCCTCGCCGTGCCCACCGCGCGCCTGGAGCGCCTCTGGGTGCAGGACGGGCGCGTGCGGGCGACGCCCGGCGGACCCGACCTCGGCGCCGTCGGGGACGACCTCGACCGGCTGCGGTCCGCGGCGCGGGACCTGCCGGCCGCGACCGGCCCGCTGAACGCGCCGCGGACCCGCTGGTTCGTGCGCGCGCTCCTCGCCGTCCGCGCCCTTCGCTCGCGTGGCGTCGAGGGCCCGCTCCGGGTCGCCGGCCTCGGCGGACCGCTGCACCCGGGCGTCGAGGGCGACCACCGGCCCACGAGCGGCGTCCTGGTCGGCGCGGGCGACGTCGTCCACGTCGTCGACCCCGTGTCGGGGCGCGTCTCGCGCGTCACCGCCGACACCGCGTTCGTGTGGGAGCTCCTCGCGGTCGCCCCCGAGCCCGGTGCCGCCGCGGCCGCGCTCGCCGCCGCCCGGGACCTGCCGGAGGACCGCGCCGCAGCCGCGGTCCGGCAGATCCTCGCGGGTCTCGGCGCCTCCCTCCTCCCCGTCCCGGACCCCGTCCCAGGAGCCGCCGCATGAAGGACCCCGGCCTCGTCCGTCCCCCCGTCGGCACCGGAGCGGGGGAGCAGGAGCTGCCCGAGCCTCCGGGCCCGCCCCCGCGCGAGGCGGCCCCCGCCGGTCGCGGCGAGGAGCCGCCGCGGATCGTCGTGGTCGCCGGCGCCCGGCTGCTCTCGTTCGGCACCGCCCGGCTGCTGGAGGAGGCGGGGATCCCGGCCGTCGGCACGCTGCGGTCCGCCCAGGGACTCGCCCGCGCCCGCCGTCGCCTGCGCCTCGACGCCGTCGTGGCGATCACCGTCGACGGCAGCGACGACCTGATCACGATCCTCCACGACGAGCGACTCGCCGGCCTGCGCCGGATCGTGCTGATGCCGCCGACGAGCGTCGTCATCCACGGCGGCGGCGACCGCGAGGTCCAGGTGCTCCCGCTGACGCTCTCCGCCGGCCGCCTGCGGCGGGCCGTCACGGGCCCGGCCCCCGCGCTCAGCCGCTCGGAGGTCGTCGTGGGCGCCGAGGGATCGCTGACCGTCCGCCAGCAGGAGGTCCTGAACCTCGTCGTCGAGGGACTCTCGAACCTCGAGGCCGCCGAGCGCCTCGGCGTCGGCGTCGAGACCGTCAAGACCCACCTGCGCACCATCTACCGCAAGCTCGGCGTGCGCTCGCGCGCCGAGGCCGTCACCCGCTACATGGAGGTCTCCGCCGCATGAGCACCGACCCGCCCGCGCCCTTCTTCGGCCAGTTCGCCGCGATCCGGGCGCTGAACCTGCCCCGCACCCGCGTCGGCGACATCTACGAGGGCGCCAACACCGCCGTCTACGACCGCCTGCTCGGTGCGGACGAGTACGACGTCCCCGCCTACCTCGGCCTGGCGGAGAAGCACCCGGGCCGGATCCTCGAGCTCGCGTGCGGCAGCGGCCGGATCGCCATGCCGCTGGCCCGGGCGGGCCACGAGGTCGTCGGCGTCGACCTGGCGCCGGACATGCTGGCCCGCCTGCGTCACCGCCTGTCGACGGACGAGGAGCTCGCGAGCCGCGTCACGGTCGTCGAGGGCGACATGACCGCCCCCGACGTCGAGGGACCGTTCGGGCTCGTGATCATCGCGGCGACGAGCGTCTGCCTGCTCCACGACCGCGCCGACCGACGGCGCGCGTTCGCCTCCGCCCGCGACCTGCTGGCGCCGGACGGGCGGTTCGTGCTCGATCACGTCGCCACGAGTCCCGGCATCCTGCGGGCCCAGAGCGCCGAGCCGGTCACCGCCGGTGGACCGGTCGGCGCCCGCACCGTCTTCACCATCCTGGGGCGTCTCTGGGACCCCGAGGCGAACGTCCAGCACGTGAACTTCTACACGGAGATCGTCGACCCGGAGGGCGGGACGGACCGCATCCTCGGATCGACCACCAAGGCGGTCGTCGACAACGCGGAGCTGCGCGAGGACCTCGAGGCCTCCGGACTCGCCGTCGAGGACGAGACGGTGCTCTCGTCGGTGCCCCACGGCGAGGAGGTCGAGGAGATCAGGCTGTTGACCTGCCGGCGCGCCTGACGGGGGGGGGCCGGGGCCCCCTCGGGGCCCGGGGTCTCCCTCGGGTGGGGGCTGGGGTCCCCCGCCCTGGGTGGCCGCGGGGCCGGGTCTCCCCCGCGCGGGTGGCACCCACACCCACCAGGGGTGAGGACCCCTGGAGGGGCCCGGGCACCGGCCCTAGATTGGTTCTCGTACAGCGCACCACGGAACGAGGAGCTGAACACCATGCAGAGCAACCACACCAGCACCACCACCGACCTGGTCGACCTCGACGCCCTCCCCGAGTTCGACAGCGCCGACCCCGGCTTGGACCTCGGCGTGCAGGAGCTCGACGACCTCGTCGCCCCCGGCTGGGGCTCCTGGGTCGCCGGCATCGGCGGCGGAGCGGCCGCCGGCTACGGTGCCGTCGCCCTCGGCGCCGCGATCGCCACCTGAACCCCGCCGGTGC
>NZ_JAURWA010000002.1 GCF_030655195.1 Patulibacter sp.
AACTCTTTTCCAATTTTATTGGCAATCATTTTGCTTAAAAAATATGGGTACATCACTTTGATTTCAGGAAATAGGGTAGAAGGAAATGGTATCGATGCATAGCTTGCCATCTCTTTCATAATAGCTGCGGTGTAAACATCAATGACCATAAGTTTATTAGTCCTTTTACAAGCCCGATAAATTGTCACAAGTCGGTCAATGTTTTGCGCAGATGTATTGATAAAATTGATTTCCTTTTTAGATTTAAAAACCTTCATAAAATCTTCTTCCAAATCTTTTTCTGATTGGAATGATTGCTGACCTCTCCCGATTGTTGTGCCTTCCATTAGAAGGTAATCCACATTTTGAGGAGCGTTGTGTAAAAACCACTTGAATACCTTTTCTTTTCTGCCGTGACCTCTAAAATCACCTGAATAAAAAAGTCGTTTTCCATTTGCTTCTATTAAAAAAGCATAAGCATCAAAAGCTGAATGGTCCATCCAATAAGGTTGAATAGTGATGTCGCCTATAGAAAATGTACTGTCTTTATTGAAGTTTTGAAATTGGTTATTTAGTTGTTTTCCGTTGAAGAACCCATCACT
The DNA here is from genome assembly GCF_030655195.1 of Patulibacter sp. Lineage (GTDB taxonomy): Bacteria > Actinomycetota > Thermoleophilia > Solirubrobacterales > Solirubrobacteraceae > Patulibacter. The sequence continues at coordinate 582 of NZ_JAURWA010000002.1, forward strand.
AAATTCCAAAATGCTCTGTGTAGCTTTCCCTGTAAATATAGGTATAGAGGTGTCTGCATAGGATAAGAACCCATGATGGTCTTGATGATAATGCGATATTAAAATGCCGTCAACTTTTGATGTTGAATTATCATACAGTCCGTCAATATCTGGCAAAATATCTTTTTGAACTAATTCCTTTGTTGTTAATTTCTCGTATTGTTTGAAATTAAATTCTTGTCCATCAGATACGACCAAGGGCATTCCGATATCAACAATAATTTTTGTTGTGTTGGTCCAAATCTCAACACAAGAACCGCCAATTTCCTGAGTTCCTCTATGGATTTTAAAATTCATAAATTAAAAAATATACCGATTTCTGTTATGCATCCACCAATTTGATCAATGTCACGATGGATAATTATTTTCATTAATCCAATAATTTGAATTCTCCCTCCGCTAATTTAATAACTTGAATATTTGCACCTACAACTTTATATTCCATTTGAAATGCTTTATCTTGATCTTTAGTCGGTTTTTTATCATCATATGAATAAGCAAACATAAATTCGGGAATGGGATTTATAATTTTTACTTGTTTATCAATTAGATTGAATGTTTGTTTTTGTTCTAAAAGTTTCTCCATTTCAATCATAAAGGGTTGGTGATTCCTTCCTATTGATTGTTG
>NZ_JAURWA010000007.1 GCF_030655195.1 Patulibacter sp.
CTCAGCAGCGTGATGCCCCCGCTGCCACCGCCGAGGTTCACCGCGAAGCAGGCCAGGCCGGCCGCGGCCAGCCGGCGGACCGTCTCGTCGCCGGTCAGCAGCCGTCGGGACGGGTCGGGGCGAACGGCCTCGGTCGTCCCCGGCAGCCGTCCCGCGGCGAGCAGGTCGTTCACCGCGGCCTGGGCGGCCTCGGCGTCGCGGGGGATCGTGCGGGCGAACTCCGGGTCCGGCGTGACGAGGCGCCGGGCGCCGACCGCCACGGCGCGCAGGGCGGGGGTCGCCTGGACCTCGCCGCCGACGAGGACGTCGTGGTTGCCCGGGACGACGGCCACCGGGCTCCGCAGGCCCGGCGCGGTGAACGTGCGACGGGCGGACGTCAGGAGGCCGGGCTCGCGGGGCGGGTCGACGTCGGGGCGGTAGAAGAAGGGGTCGGCGTTGTCGGCGCCCTGCAGCGTGCGGGCGTCGAACGGGCGGACGCGCCCGCCCTTCAGCGTCGTGATCGCCGCGTCGAGCTCGTTCTGCTGGTCGTTGTCGATCAGGTCGCCGGTCACCACCGTGAGCCCGGGGGCCAGCGCGTTGACCGTGCGTGTGGCCGCGGCGAGGGTCTGGAGGGTCAGCGGCTCCTGTGGCCGGAAGACCGGCGTGAACGGCGCACCGAGGCGGTCGAGGAACGGCACCCGGGCGGGGGACGCCGTGTCGCGGACGTGCGTGTCGGTCAGCTGGGCGACCGTCGCGAGGACGCGTCCCGGGGCCGGGGCGGGGGCGTCGCCCGTGGCACCGTCGCCGGCGGGGCGGTCCGACGGCGCGTCGCCGCCGGCACCGTCGGATCCCGTGGTGTCGGACCCCGCGCCGCCGGATCTCGAACCGGGCCGGCCACCGTCCGCGGCCGACCCGGTGCCGTCACCGGAGCCCGATCCGTCCGCGCCCGTGCCGCCGTCGCCCCCCGATCCGCTGTCGGCGGGCCGACCGCTCTCGCCGCCGGGGCCCAGCAGATCCGTCCGGTCGCGGAGCGGGGCGCCGGGGCCCGTGGTCAGCTCGCCGCTGCCGGTCGGGTCCCGGACGGTGACGTCGAGGGTCGAGCCGACCGTCGGTCCGTCCCCCTTCCCGCCGCCCGCGACGAGGACCACGACGAGGACGACGAGGACGACGAGCAGCGCCGCGGCGGCGAGGGCCGCGACGAGCCGGCGGCGACGGATGGTCGATACGGGAGGGGCGCTCACGGCTCAGCCCTCCCGGAGCCCGAGGACGGGCGGCTCGGCGACGACCCGGCGGGCGACCCAGGCGCCGGCCAGGACGGCGAAGCCGACGAAGCCGCCCGTCACCGCGACGACGGCCCCGGCCGACGCCGCGGTGCCCAGGTCCGCGTAGCCGGCCGCGAGCTGCGAGACGACGGGGGAGAACACGAGACGCTGCAGCAGGAACGCGACGAGCGCCCCGGGGAGCGCGAGGACGAGGCCCGCGCCCAGCAGCACCCGGACGACGGTGGGCGTCGCGGCGCCCTGGGCGCGCAGGAGCGCCAGCGTCGGGCGACGCTCCCGGGCGGTCAGCGCGAGCGCCTGGATCAGCGCGTACAGGCAGACGAGCCCGTCCAGCACGGCGACGGCCTTCAGCACCGTGGCGAGGGTGTCGAGGAACGCGCGATTGCTCGTCGTGGCGCCGCCGACGGCCGTGGGCGTCGCGCCGATCGCCGCCAGCCGGCGCCCCACCTCGTCGCGGTCCGCGCCGTCCTCCAGCCGGACGGCCACGTCGGGCTGCAGACCGGGATCGGCCGCGAGCAGGCGGTCGGGGCGGGCGAACGCGACGCGGCCGTCGTCCTGCAGCGCCCGGACGGTGCCGACGACCCGGAACCGCGCCTCGCCGCCGCTCTGCAGCTGGACCGCGAGGGTGCCACCGGTGCCGAGCCCCAGCGCGGTCGCCAGCCCGGTGCCGATCTCGACCTCGCCGGGCCCGCGGACCCGGCGGCCGTCCGCCAGCGGCGGGTTGACGAAGCGCTCGAGGTCGCCGCGAAACGCGGTGATCTTCACCGGCTCGCCGAGGGCGAACGAGTCCGCACCGCGCGTCTCGTACCGCTCGCCGGCGTCGGCGACGCCGGGCACCGCCCTGATCGCCGCCAGGCCACCGCCGTCCGGGGCCCGCACCGTCAGGGCGTACCGGGTGCCCACCGCGCTGGGATCGTCGCGCAGAGCCACGAGCAACGAGGCCAGGCCGAGCATCAGCAGGATCACGCCGCCGGAGACGCCGAGGACGCCGATCGTGGCGCCCGCACGGCCGGGCCGGGCGAGGACGAGCTTCGCCCCCAGGCCGAGGAACCCGGTGCGCCCGGCGGTGCGCGGGGCGCGATCGCCGGCGCCGGCACGTCGGGTGGCGCGGTCGTCCGGCCGGGTCCCGTCCGATCCGCGGTCCTGCCCGGCGCGCCACCCCCGCCATCGACCGCGCAGCGCCCCCTCGGTCAGCGTGCCGCCGCGCAGCAGCGCCACCGGGGGCCGCCCGGCCGCGCGCCACGCCGGCCACCCCGCCGCGCCCGCCGCGATCGCGGCGAGCAGCAGGACGAGGCCGGTGAGGGGGAGGATCAGGGCGGCCCCGGGCGGCGTCTCGTTGAGCGCCGCGAGCAGGTCGCCGCTGGGTCCCTGGATCACGAACGCGCCGAGCGCGACGCCGGCCCCGCCCGCCACCAGCCCGATCAGGCCCGCCGACAGCGCCTGCTCACCGGCGACGGTCCCGCGCGGCACGCCGATCGCCCGCTGCACGCCGATCACGGGCAGCCGCCGCGCGACCTCGGACGCCGCCTGCGAGGCGAGCATCGTCGTGGCGGCGATCAGGGCGATGAGCGAGAACGCGACGAGCAGGGCGATGACCACGCCGGCGGCCTGGTCGATGATCAGCCGGACGCCGGTGCGGGTGACGAAGCGCAGGTTCCCCACGCCGTAGGTCGTCGCCCGCGCCTGCTGCAGCGTGACGTCGGTGCGTCCTCGGTCGTGGGTCCAGACGAGCGCCTGGTTGACCCGGAAGACGCCGCCCAGCCGGGACTCCAGCGCGGTGCCCGACAGGTAGACCCGGGGGGCCGTGGCGAGCGGGAACGCCACGTTGTCCGGGGCGATCGAGACCCCGACGATCGTCACGCGGCCGAGCTGCCCGACCCGCAGCGTGTCGCCGACCCCGAGGTCCCAGGTGCGGGCGAGGCCCTGTTCGATCACGACCTCGCGGGTCGAGCCGCCGGTCCTCGGCAGGTCGCGGCCGGCGACGATCGCGTACCCCCGCCGTGCCGTCGTGTCGACGAGCTGCAGCGACCCGCGGCTCGAGAAGTTCGACCCCGAGCGCAGGCGGACGTTGGGCACCTCGGTCCGCGGCGCGTACGCGGCCACGTTGGGCAGCGCCTCGATCCGGTCGCGGATCCGGTCCGGCGGCTGGTCGGCGAAGCGGGCGACGATGTCGGGCAGGTCGGAGCGCTCGGCCGCGCGGTCGAAGCCGCCGCCCAGCGCCAGGGACACCGTCAGCGCCGCCCCGGCCATGGCGCCGGCGACGAGGATGCCGACCGCCGCGAGCACGGTCCGGCGTCGGCCCGAGCGCAGCAGCGAGAGCGCGCCGCGGAGCAGTCGGCCGGCCGCGGTCGCGGGGCGCCGGGCGCCCCTCACGCTCCGCCGACCGCGCCGGGGAGGGCGGCCCGCAGCCGCCCGTCGACGAGCGTCACGGTCCGGTCGGCCATCGCGCTCGTGCGCGGTTCGTGCGTCACGACGACGACCGCGCGGTCGGCCGTGGCCGCCGACCGCAGCAGGTCGAGCACCGCCGCGCCGGACTCCTCGTCGAGGTTGCCCGTCGGCTCGTCGGCCAGCAGGACGGGCGGGTCGAGCACCAGCGCGCGGGCGACCGCGAGCCGCTGCTGCTCCCCGCCGGAGAGCTCGTGCGGCCTGCGCCGTGCCGCGTCGCCCAGGCCGAGCCGCTCGATCAGCTCGCGTCCGTGGGCCGGCGCGGACCGCGGCGCACCCGGAAGGCGGGTGGGCAGCAGCACGTTCTCCTCGCCCGTCAGCTCGGGCACCAGGTGGAAGAACTGGAAGACGAAGCCCACGCGCCGGCGCCGGAAGGCCGACAGCGCCCGCTCGGAGCGCCCGTCGACCCGCTCGCCGGCGACCTCGATCGTGCCCGCCTCGGGCCGGTCCAGCGCCCCGACGAGGTGCAGCAGGGTGCTCTTGCCGGTGCCCGACCGCCCGACGATCGCGACGACCTCGCCCGCGGCGACGTCGAGGTCCGCGCCGTCGAGGACACGCCGGGCGGCGCGGCCGCTGCCGTACGTCTTCACGAGTCCGCGGGCGGCGATCACTCCCCTTGACGGTAGGGCAGCGGGTCGGCCGCCGTGCCGGACCGGGACGAAGGTCCTGCCGGTCCGTCGCGCACGAGGCGGTTCACGCGGCGCCGGGGGCCGTCGGGCCCGCGCGGTCCTCAGCCCGTCGGGTCGACCGCGTTGGGGTCGTACGCGAACGGGTCGTACGGCAGGTCGGGGTGACCGCCGGGGGCGTCGAGGGCGTAGGTCCGCAGCTCCCCGCTTTCGCCGTCGAACGCGACCGCGCGGTCCAGCGTGTACTGCTGGTCGGCCGGAATCGCCCCGCGCAGCTCGCCGAGCTGACGCGAGACGTAGCCCATCGCGGTCATCGTCTGGATGCGCGTGGCGAAGAGCTCCCGCCCGACGTGCAGGGCGTTGTCGCGCAGGGCCTCGGCGAGCGTCGGCGGCAGGTCGTCGATCCCGGTGATCTCCTCGGACACCCACCGCGCCAGCTCGTGGGTGCTGCGGTCGACGACGGCCACGCGGGAGTAGAAGCCGTAGAAGAGCTGGTGCAGCGCGTCGGGCCGGTCGGCGGCGGCCAGCCCCTGGGCGAACGAGCGCAGGCTCGACTCCAGCGTGGGCGGGTCGCCCGCGGACGCGGCGTGGGTCTCGTGGGCGGTCGACATGCCGGCGAGCCTCCCAGCGCGCCCGGGGAGAGGCAAAGAACACGGGTTTCCCCGATCCGCCGGTGCGGTCAGGCGGGCGCCGCCAGGTGGCGGCGCAGGCCCGACACCCGCGCGACCGCGAGCGGCCGTCGCGGGTCGCGTGTGGGCAGGCGACGGAGGAACCGACTCCAGGCGATCAGGTCGTCCTCGCCCCCGGACCCGTCGACCCAGGCCCACAGGGCCTCGAGGTCGTCGGACTGCAGCACCGACTCGCGGACCCAGGCGTGCAGGTGGTCGCGGACTCGGACGACCCCCGGCGCCTCCGACCGGGGGAGCAGCCCGACGCCATGGCGCTCGGCGGCCTCGCGGACGGCCCCCGCGTCGAGCAGGTCGTGCAGCGTGCGCAGGTCGCACGCGCACCCGGGTGCCAGGCCGTAGGGCTCGGACGTCAACCAGGGACCCAGCAGCTTCCGCAGGCGCGACACCTCGACGCGGACGGTGCCGGCCTTGGCGTGGTCGCCGTAGAGCCCGGCCCCGAGCCGCTCGACGCTGAGCCCGTCGGGGCTCGACACCAGCAGCGCGAGGATCTCGGCCTGCCGGCGGCGCAAGGTCAGCGTCGCGCCGTCGACGACGACCACCGGCTCCGGCCCGAGCAGGTCCAGGCGCGGCGGCGACCGGTCCGGGGCGGCCGGGCGCGTCGACCCCGTGCGAGCGGGACCGACGAGGAACGCCCCGCCGTGCTGGACGCGCTCGACCTCGGTGACGTCGGCGCCGACGACGGCGAGCCGACCGTCCTCGGGGCGGCGCTGCACCTGCAGCGCCGCCCGTCGCCAGGCGGGGTTGGCGGCGATCACGCGGCCGTGTGCGGACACCAGCGCGCGGGGCTCGCGGCCGCCGGCGACCCGCACCCCCAGCCGCTCGACGAGCCGCGCGTCGGCCTCCTGCATCGCGGAACGCAGCTGCATCTCGACGGCCCGGGCGGTGGCGACGGCCACCGACAGCGCGTGCGGGTGGACCGTGCTCATCCGGCTGGTCAGGTCGATGACCCCGAGGAGCGCCCCGCTGTCGGGGTCGTGCACGGGGCACGCCGAGCAGGTCCAGGTCTGCACCTGTTCGTGGAAGTGCTCGGCGGCGAAGACCTGCACGGCGTGGTCGGCGGCCAGGGCCGTCCCCACCGCGTTGGTGCCCGCGCCGGACTCGCTCCAGAGGGTGCCGGGGGCGAAGTTCATCGCCTCGGCGGCGCGCCGGACGCCCGGGGGACCGTCGACCCAGAGCAACATGCCGCGGGCGTCGGCGACGACGACCAGGTGGGAGTCGTCCATGATCGGCGCGAGGCACTCGGCGATGAGCGGGCGCACCGCCTGGAGGGGGTGGGCCTCCCACCGCGCGGCGGTCTCGTCCTCGTCGGCGATCATCGGGGCGACGGCGGCCCCGTCGTGGGCGACCCCTGCGTCCTGGCAGCGATCCCACGAGGCCGCGATCGGGGGTCGCAGACCCGAAGAGTCCTCCGAGCCCTCGACGAACCCCTCCCACGCCCGGCGCAGGAGCCGTGCCCGCGTCTGGGGCGGGGTCCTCTCGTCGACTGCCAGCCAGGGGTTGGCCATGGGGTGCCTCCTCTGGGACCACCGTAACGGCGTCCACGGTCCGGTGGGGACGAATGCGGCGCGACGGTCGGCGACCGGGTCCCGTACCCGTCGCCCGCCCCTCCGACGCATGGACACGCGTCCGCGTGTAGCGCTCGTGCAACACGCGAGCCGGTAGACCGACGCCACACGCGATGCGGTGGGCTCCCGACGGAGCCCTCGGCGGCCCTCGCCGTCCCACGTCGTGCCCCACGAGACGGACAGGACCCATGGACGCACCTCACCCGGCCCCGGAGGCCAGCGCCACCCCGACCGAGCGCTCCGGCGGGTCCATGACCACAGCCCGCAGCGCGCTGCAGGCCCTCGCCCTGCTGCAGGAGCGCCCCGAGGGCGTCCGTGCGGAGGAGGTCGCCGCCGCGATCGGCAAGAGCCTGTCGACGGCCTACTACGTCCTGCGCGCGCTCTGCGAGGAGGGGTTCGCGACCCACGACGACCGGGGTGGGCTGTTCCGCGCCGAGGCCCGGTCGGTCGCCCCGCCGGGGCCGGCGGGCGGGCCGGCGCGCGAGTTGTCGCTGGCCGCCCTGGCGGACGAGCTCTTCGCCCGCACCCACAAGCGCTCCTACGTCGGGGTGCTCGACGGCGGCGCGATCGAGATCGTCGAGGTCCGGGGGCGGCAGGGCCTGCCACGGCTCCCCGGGATGGGCGACCGCATCTCCGACGTCGCGCACGCATCGGCGATGGGCAAGGTGGTCCTCTCGCTGATGCGCGGGGTGGCGGTCGACCGGTACGTGGCCCGGGGCCTGAAGGTCGTGGCACCGGCGACGGTCACCGATCCCGTGGTGCTGCGCGAGCAGCTCGCACAGGCCCGGGTCGACGGGTTCGCGACCGACGTCGAGGAGCTCGCGGAGGACTTCTGCTGCGTGGCCGCCCCCGTCTTCGGGCAGGACGGCGGGCTTCGCGCCGTCGCCGGCATCTCGATGTCGCGCCGCGCGTTCGAGGAGTCCCTCGACGTCCTCTCGCGCGCCGTGCGCGAGGTCGCGGGGACGAAGCTCACGATCCCCGGGCATGGCGCTCCCGCGCGTCCCGCTGCGGCGGGCGGCGGCACCCCGCCCCGGGACGCCGAGGCGACGGTGACCGGGACGTCCGCACGGCTCTCCCCGCCGCGCCCCGCGGGTCCCGGTGGGGTCCGCCGCGTTCCAAGCATGGTGGGAAAGACCAGCGTTTCTTGACCCTGCGCCCGGACCGGGCGTACGTTCGATCCATCGGAAGCACCCACCCCGGCAGCACGCCGGGACGGGCCATCCGCCGGCGGTTCCCGAAGGACGAGCGGGGCCGCCGAGGCACACGAGGACCCTCATCCACCGCACCCGAAGCCGACGCCCCTGGGCGCGGTGGACGGCCCCTGTCCTTCACAGCAACGAGGAGCAACCAAGTGAGCCGCGCGAGCATCACCAAGGCGCACGAGAAGATCCAGGAGCTCTCCTGGGATCCGACGTTCGTCACCCCCGTCGAGAAGTACGCCACGGACTACACGTTCGAGAAGGCGCCGAAGAAGGACCCGCTCAAGCAGGTCCTCCGCTCCTACTTCCCGATGGAGGAGGAGAAGGACAACCGCGTCTTCGGCGCCATGGACGGCGCCATCCGCGGCAACATGTTCCGCCAGGTCCAGGAGCGCTGGATGGAGTGGCAGAAGCTCTTCCTGGCGATCATCCCGTTCCCGGAGATCTCGGCCGCCCGCGCCATGCCGCTGGCCATCGGCGCGGTGCCGAACCCCGAGCTCCACAACGGCCTCGCGATCCAGATGATCGACGAGGTCCGGCACAGCACGATTCAGATGAACCTGAAGCGGCTGTACATGAACCACTACATCGACCCCGCCGGGTTCGACATCACCGAGAAGGCGTTCTCCAACTGCTACGCCGGCACCATCGGTCGCCAGTTCGGCGAGGGCTTCATCACCGGCGACGCGATCACCGCGGCGAACATGTATCTGACGATCGTGGCGGAGACGGCGTTCACGAACGTCCTCTTCGTGGCGATGCCGGGCGAGGCCGCCGCCAACGGCGACTACCTGCTGCCGACGGTCTTCCACTCGGTGCAGTCCGACGAGTCGCGGCACATCTCCAACGGCTACTCGATCATCCTCATGGCGCTCGCCGACGAGCGCAACCGCGAGCTGCTCGAGCGCGACCTGCGCTACGCCTGGTGGAACAACCACGCGGTCGTGGACGCCGCCATCGGCACGTTCATCGAGTACGGCACGAAGGACCGCCGCAAGGAGCGCGACTCCTACGCCGAGATGTGGCGCAAGTGGATCTACGACGACTACTACCGCTCGTACCTGCTGCCGCTCGAGAAGTACGGCCTCACGATCCCGCACGACCTCGTCGAGGAGTCCTGGAACCGCATCTGGAACAAGGGCTACATCCACGAGACGGCGCAGTTCTTCTCCACCGGGTGGCCGCTGAACTTCTGGCGCATCGACGGGATGGACGACACCGACTTCGAGTGGTTCGAGCACAAGTACCCGGGCTGGTACGACAAGTACGGCACCTGGTGGGAGCGCTACACCGAGATGTCCAAGCGGGCGGCCGGCGGCGCGCCGATCACCTTCAACGCCGGGGCGGACTACGAGTACCCGCACCGCTGCTGGAGCTGCATGGTGCCGTGCCTGATCCGTGAGGACATCGTCATGGACGAGGTCGACGGGCAGGTCCGCACGTACTGCTCCGAGGGCTGCCACTGGACCGACACCGTCGCGTTCCGCCCGGAGTACATGGGTCGGCCGACCCCGGCCATGGGCAAGCTCACGGGCAAGCGCGAGTGGGAGACGATGTACGACGGGGTCGACCTCGCCGAGGTCGTCGAGGACCTGGGCTACGTCCGCGACGACGGGAAGACCACGATCCCGCAGCCGCACCTGGACCTGAACCCGGACAAGATGTGGACGCTGGACGACCTCCGCGGCTACACCGTCGGCAGCCCGAACGTCGCGCTCAACGGGCTGAGCCCCGAGGACCGCGAGTCCGCGATGTCCAAGTACCGCCGCGGCGGACCGGGCGGTCGCCCGGCCCGCGAGCCGATCGCCGCCGACTGATCGGGCCGCGTCGACGACCCGGTCCTCCCGCCGCGCCCTACCGCGGCGACCGGACCGGGCCGCACCGGGGACACCCGTCCCCGGAGCACCACGCCAGCGCGCGCCGTCGATCACCCGATCGCCGGCGCACCGCGGGACGCCGGCCACGCCGCCTCCCGACCACCGCACGACACGCCCCCGACGGGGCGGGGGAGCCCCATGGGCGACAAGCACACGATCCGGCTCCAGCCGGTGGACATCGAGTTCCAGGTCGACGAGGACGAGACGATCCTCGACGGCGCCTTCCGCCAGGGCCTGATGCTGATGCACGGGTGCAAGGAGGGCCAGTGCGCGGCCTGCAAGTCGTTCGTCCTCGAGGGCGAGGTCGACATGGACAAGTACTCGACGTTCGCGCTGCCGGACTTCGAGGAGGAGGAGGGCTGGACCCTGCTCTGCAAGGCCCACGCGGTCTCCGACGTCGACATCGAGCTCGTCAACTACGACGAGGAGGTCCTGCGCAGCGGGATCCCGACCAAGGAGGTCGTGGTGACGGTCGCCGAGCTCGAGCCGCTGACGTCCGACATCTGGCGCCTGGCGCTGGATCTGGACCCCGCCGACGAGTTCGAGTACAAGCCCGGGCAGTACGTCGACATCACGGTGCCGGGCACCGACGACGTCCGCAGCTTCTCGATGGCCAGCGTGCCTTCGACCCCGAACCGGCTGGAGTTCATGATCCGCCACTACCCCGGCGGCAAGTTCGCCGGGGGCTTCGCGGACGGCACCCTGCAGCCGGGCCACCGGCTGGACGTCAAGGGCCCGTTCGGCAGCTTCACGCTGCGCGAACGCCCCGAGCGCCGGCTGCTCTTCATCGGCGGCGGCGCCGGCATGGCGCCGATCGTCTCGCTCCTGCGGGCCCGCCGCGAGGCCGGCTGCACCCGCCGGTCGGTCTTCTACTACGGGGCCCGCGGCACCGCGGACCTCTTCCAGGTCGACGAGCTCGAGGGCCTGCAGCAGCAGCTCGCGGACTTCGCGTTCGTCCCCGTCCTCTCCGACGCCGACCCGGGTCCGGACTGGACCGGCGAGACCGGGTTCGTCACCGATGTCGTGCGGCGCCTCGAGGGCGACCTGCGCGACGTCGACGCCTACCTCTGCGGACCCCCGCCGATGGTCGACGCCGCGATGGAGCTCCTGCTCGGGCAGGGCCTCGCGGAGGACCGCATCTACTTCGACAAGTTCACCACCAGCGCCGAGACGGAAGGCAGTTCCCTATGAGCACCACCGAAGCGAAGCCGGAAGCCACAGAAATCCCCGAGGGCCGCAACGTCCCTCGCCCGGTCTTCACGGACGCGGAGGCCGGGGCCAAGGAGTTCCCGTCCTCCACGAGCCGGAAGTACTCCTACTTCGAGCCGCGCAAGCGCAAGGCGTCGGTCTACGAGGACGTCACGGTCGACGTCCAGCCCGACAACGACCGCCACCTGCTGCAGGGCTGGATCTACGCCTTCGCGGACGGCTCCTCGGGCTACCCGAAGGAGTGGACGGGCCTGAAGTCCAGCGACTGGCACAAGTTCCTGGACCCCAACGAGGAGTGGGAGCAGACGATCTTCCGCAACGCCTCGAGCATCGTCCGCCAGGTCCAGGCGAGCGTCGCCAACGCCTCGGCGGCCGGCTCGTTCGAGACCTGGGCGAAGAGCTGGACCCGCGTCGTCGAGCAGCACGTCGGGGCCTGGGCCCACGCCGAGCACGGCCTCGGGCTCTACGTCTACACGCCGGCCCAGCGCGACGGGCCGACGAACATGATCAACAACGCGCTGTCGGTCGCGGCGACGCACAAGCTGCGCTTCGCGCAGGACCTGATCCTCTACAACCTCGACCTCACCGACAAGGTCGACGGGTTCGACGGTCAGGCGCACATGGCCACGTGGCAGACCGACCCCGTCTGGGCCGGCGTCCGCGAGATGGTCGAGAACATCACAGCCACCCGGGACTGGGCGGAGCAGTTCTTCGCCACCGCGCTCGTCTTCGAGCCGCTGGTCGGCGAGCTCTTCCGCAGCCACTTCGTGATGCAGGTCGCGGCGATCCACGGCGACTTCGTGACACCGACCGTGATCGGCGGCGGCGAGGCCGACGCGGCCCGCGAGCAGCGCGGCGCCCGGCACCTCTTCGAGCTGCTGGTCAAGGACGAGGCACACGGCCCCGCCAACGTCGCCCTGCTGAACGAATGGGCCGCCAAGTGGGCCCCGCAGGCCGAGAAGGCCGCGCGCCTGCTGCAGCCGATCTGGTCGCAGATCCCCGAGAAGACCCTGCGCTTCGAGGACTCCTACGACCGGGCCCAGGCCCGGTTCTCCAGCCAACTCTCCGACCTCGGCATCTCGACGCCCGAAGGAGCCTGACATGAGCAGCACCGAGCAGTTCAAGGTCGACCGCACGATCTCCGACCGTTGCGGGGTCACCCTGATGAACAACCAGGTCGGCCACGTCGTCACCCAGGTGATGTCGAGCAAGCCGAACATCACGGTCACCGAGCTCCCGTCGATGATCCGCGTCGACGGGGTCGATGAGATCGAGTTCAACTACGCCGAGATCGCGGAGGCGCTCGGCTGGGAGGACTTCGGCAACGACGACTTCGAGGAGATCATGTCGACCCACTACGGGCGCATGATCGTGCTCGACGACAAGATCCTCATGCTCGCCAGCCCCGAGGCGGCGGCGAAGTACACGGGCTTCGACCTCAAGGTCGTCGACTGACCGGCGTCGCCCGTCGCCGTCCCCGCCCGCGGGGCCGGCGACCGCGGGCGACCACCGAGGACCTCACCGCGGTCCGCGCCGAGCACGGCCGGTCCGCGGAGCACCACGACCGGACGCCCGTCGCGTCCGCCGGACGCCGCAGGGCCGGACCCCGCGCGTCGCTACCGCTTTGCAGGCACACACCCCCCTCACAGGAGCAGCACCATGTACGAGAAGGATGGCGAGCAGTACTTCATCGTCGACAGCCACCTCCACTTCTGGGACGCGAGCCCCGAGAACTGGGTGCCCGGCCAGGAGGAATACGCCAAGGGCTTCATCTCCTGCTTCCACGACTACCAGTCGCTCGGGCCGCCGGAGACCCACGACACCATCGAGAAGTTCCGCAAGCAGACGGTCGAGGAGTTCCGACGGCACGTGTTCGATGAGGGCAAGGTCGACTTCGGGATCCTCGAGTCCACCGCGCTGAAGGACTGGTACGCGAAGGGCTTCAACGCGGTCGAGCAGAACGCCGTCCTCCTCGACCAGTTCCCGGGCAAGCTGCGCGTCAACGGGAGCTTCGATCCCCGCAACGGCGAGGCCGGCCTGCAGCGGCTCGAGCAGGACGCGGAGACCTACGACCTCAAGGGCGTGAAGCTCTACACGGCCGAGTGGAAGGGCGCCTCGCGCGGCTGGCGGCTCGACGACCCGGCGGCGATCCCGTACTTCGAGAAGTGCCTCGAGCTCGGGATCACGAACATCCACGTCCACAAGGGCCCGACGATCTGGCCGATGGACAAGGACGCCTTCGACGTGTCCGATGTCGATCACGTCGCCACGGACTTCCAGGGCCTGAACTTCATCATCGAGCACGTCGGCCTGCCCCGGATCGAGGACTTCTGCTTCATGGCGACGCAGGAGCCCAACGTCTACGCCGGGCTCTCCGTCGTCACCGGCGGACTGATGCACGCCCGCCCGCGCTTCTTCGCGAAGGTCATGGGCGAGCTGCTGTTCTGGGTCGGCGAGGACAAGATGCTGTTCGGCTCCGACTACGGCATCTGGACGCCGAAGTGGCAGATCGAGGGCCTGTTGGACTGGGACTACCCGGACGACACGTACTCGGACTTCCCCCGCTGGACCGACGCGAGCAAGCGCAAGGTCCTTGGGCTCAACGCCGCGAAGCTCTACGGCCTCGACGTCCCCGAGCACCTGCGGCTCGCGCCCGACCAGGGGACGCCGGCGGCGAAGGACGACGCCAAGCTCGTGAGCGGCGGCGTGCTGTGAGCACCGCCGACCGGGTGCTCGAGGCGTTGGGGGAGGTGTACGACCCCGAGCTCGACGAGCCGATCACGGACCTGCGCTTCGTCACGTCCTGCGACGTCTCGCCCGACGGCGATGTCGAGGTGCGGCTGCGCCTGCCGACGCCGCAGTGCGCGCCGAACTTCGCGTTCCTCATGGTCGCCGACGCTCGCGCAGCGATCGTCGGCGTACCCGGCGTCCGTCGCGTCCACGTCGTGCTCGAGGACCACTACACCGGGCGCGAGATCAACGACGCGGTCGACGCCGAAGGCGGCTATGAGGCCGCGTTCCCCGGTGAGGGCACCGAGCGGGTCGACGCGCTGCGGTCCCTGTTCCACCGCAAGGCGCTCGTCGCCCGGCAGTGGCGCGTCTACGAGCGCCTGATCGCCGCCGGCGAGCGGCCGGGAGAGGTGTCCTCGTGGGTGCTCGCCGAGCTGCCCGACGGCGACGCCGACGTGCGGCGCTGCGACGAGCTGCGCCGCGCCCTGGGCCTCGACGTCCGTCCGGAGGCGCCCGCGTTCGTGCGCCCCGACGGCTCGCCGATCGCCGCGCAGGACCTCGACCGCTGGCGCCGCTCCGGCCGGCTCATCAACACGAGCCTGGAACTCAACGGCGGCATGTGCCGCCAGCTCCTGCAGAACCGGCACGGCCTGGCCCCTGAGGAGGTGCACGCATGATCGCCGCGCGACTGCACAGGTACCACGAGGCGCTCCAGGTCGAGTCGATCGCGGAGCCGAGGGCGACCGAGCCGCACGACGTGATCGTGCGGGTCGGCGGCGCCGGGCTGTGCCGGACGGACCTGCACGTGCAGGAGGGGCAGTGGGCGGTCAACTCCCAGGTGGAGCTGCCCTACGTGCTCGGCCATGAGAACGCCGGCTGGGTCCACGAGATCGGCTCGGCCGTCACGAACGTGGCGGTCGGCGACACCGTGATCCTGCACCCGCTCGTCACCTGCGGCCTCTGCCGCGCGTGCCGGGCCGGCGACGACGTGCACTGCGAGAACAACCTCTTCCCGGGCATCTCGGTCGACGGCGGGTTCGCCGACCTGATCAAGACCAACGCCCGGGCGGTCGTGAAGCTCGACCCGATCCTGCACCCCAAGGACATCGCTGCGCTGGCCGACGCCGGGCTGACCGCGTACCACGCGATCAAGAAGGCGGCGGCGCTGCTGCACCCCGGGACCCGCGCGGTCGTCATCGGCGCCGGCGGCCTGGGCCACATCGGCATCCAGGTCCTCAAGGCGCTGACGCCGGCGGAGATCATCGTGCTGGACCCCTCCGACGACGCGCTGGCGCTCGCCGGCGAGCTCGGCGCGGACCGCACCGTCAAGGTCGAGAAGACCGCCCGGGGTGCGGACCACGGGGTGCACCGCGACACGATCATGGAGCTCACCGACGGCCACGGCGCCGAGGCGGTCATCGACTTCGTCGGCGAGCGCGGCGCCATCCAGGACGGCATCGCCGTCCTGCGCAACGCCGGCTCGTACTTCGTGATCGGCTACGGGGAAGACCTCGTCGTCCCCACCATCGACGTGATCTCGAGAGAGATCAACTTCGTCGGCAACCTCGTCGGGTCCTACAACGACCTGTCCGAGCTGATGACGCTGACCGCCCAGGGCAAGGTCAGCCTCCACACCACCGCGTACCCGCTGGACGCCGTCAACGACGCGCTCGCGGACCTCGACAACGGACGCCTGCGCGGCCGGGGGATCCTCATCCCCTCCGGCGCCGGCGAGTAAAGGCACAAGGCACACACCATGGGCAAGGTCCTCTTCTACAACCACGACGCCCGGCGGCTGCTGCAGGCCGGCGTCGACGAGCTCGCCGACGCGGTCAAGGTGACGCTCGGGCCGAAGGGACGCAACGTCGTCCTGGAGCGCCTGGCCGGCGCGCCGGTCATCACGAACGACGGCGTCTCGATCGCCCGTGAGATCGAGCTGACGAACCCCTACAAGAACATGGGGGCGCAGCTCGTCCGCGAGGTCGCCAACAAGACCTCCGACATGACGGGCGACGGCACCACGACCGCCACCCTGCTGGCGCAGGCACTGGTCCGCGAGGGCATGCGGACCATCGAGGACGGCGCCAACCCGATGCTGCTGCGGCGCGGTATCGAGACCGCCGTCGAGCGCGTCGTCGCGGCGCTCGTCGAGAGCGCCAGGCCGGTCACCGACGCCGACGGCCTCGAGCACGTCGCCACGATCGCCGCCAAGGAGGACGGCCGCGTCGGTGCCGCGATCGCCCAGGCGCTCGAACGCGTCGGCACCGACGGGGTCGTCACGGTCGAGGAGCAGATCCCGCCGCGCATCGATGTCGACTTCGCCGAAGGCGTCCAGATCGAGAACGGCTTCATCTCGCCGTACTTCGCCAAGGACCAGTTGCGCATGGAGACCGTGCTGGAGAACCCGCTGATCCTCCTGACGACGAAGCCGATCTCGGCCGTCCAGGACCTGATGCCGGCGATCCAGGCGGCGCAGGGCGGCAGTCCGCGGCCGATCCTCATCATCGCGGAGAAGGTCGACGGCGCCGCGCTGGGGATGCTCGTCTCGAGCACCACGCACGGGACGCTCGAGGCCGCCGCGATCCGCGCGCCGGGCTTCGGGCACCGGCGCATCCAGCACCTGACCGACCTCGCGGCGTTCGTCGGTGGCAGCGTGCTCTGCGACGAGACCGGCCTGAAGATCGAGGACATGGAGCGCTCCTGGTTCGGCACCGCCCGGCGCGTCATCGTCGGCGCGGACTCCACGACCGTCATCGAGGGCGGCGGTACGCCCGAGGCCCTGGCGACGCGCCTGACGCAGATCCGGAACGAGGTCGCGCGGGCGGACGACGATTCCACGGACTGGGAGGTCGCGAAGGAGCGCCTGGCCAAGCTCGCCAGCAAGCTCGCGGTCATCCGGGTCGGTGCTGCGACCGACGTCGAGCTGCGCGAGAAGCGCCACCGCACGATGGGCGCACTGGCCGCGACCCGTGCGGCGGTCGCCGAGGGCATCGTCCCCGGCGGGGGCACCGCGCTCCTTCGCGCGGCGGACGCGATCGACGGGCACGGCCTCGACGGCGACTACGCCGTCGGCGCGGGGATCGTCCAGAGCGTCCTCCACGAGCCGCTCTACTGGGTCGCCACGAACGCCGGCTACGACGGCACCGCCGTCGTCGACCGGGTGCGCGGAATGCCCGAGGGGCACGGCCTGGACGCGATGACCGGCGAGTTCGGCGACCTGATCGAGCGGGGCGTCATCGACCCCGTCAAGGTCGTCCGCCTGACCCTGCAGCACGCCGCCTCGGTGGCCGCGCTGCTCCTGACCACCGAGGCGATCGTCGCCGAGCAGCTGCTCGCGCAGCCCGGGGCGATCCTCGCCCCCGGCTTCGGCGACCTCGCCGAGGGCCTCGAGCGCCCCTCGTCGCCCGTCTGAACTCCACCCGTCGTCGCCCGCGCCGTGCGGGAGACGACGAACGGAGCCCGGGAGGGGACGACGGCGGGCCTTCCGCCGCCGACCCGTCCCGGGTGAGCACCGCTCGTCCCCGTCCGCCTCGTGCGGACGGGGACCCTCGGACCCCGGCGCATCCCGCACCGGGGAGACCAGAGAGAGGGAGGAGCCATGTCGGCCCCCACCGCCACCACACCCGTCGTCCCGGACGACGCCATCTCCATCCAACACGACCCGGTAGCCGTCACCGTCGTCTCCTCGACGTCGCCGATGGACGCCGGAGACCCGTCGATCCTCGGCCTGCCGATCTTCGCCGCCGCCTCGATCGCCCTGGGCCTCACGCTGATCGGCCTCGTCTCCGACGCCGCCGCCGGCACCCCGATCGCGATCATCTTCGCGGCCACGGGCATCGGCCTCCTGATCTCGACCGTCTGGGCGATCCGTGTCGGGCAGACGATGGTCGCATCGGTCTTCGGGCTCTTCGCCGGCTTCTGGCTCAGCTACGCCGCGCTCGTCCTCGGGCTCACGCACAACTGGTACCTCGTGCCGGCCGGCGACATCGCGGACACCCAGCTGATCTTCCAGATCACCTGGGCCGTCGTCTTCGGCGCCCTGACGTTCGCGAGCGTGCGGCTCCCGTCGGGCTTCACGCTCGTCTTCGGCCTCGTCGTGCTGTCGCTGGTGCTCCTGATCATCGGCAACCTGACCACCTCGACGTTCCCGGTGCGACTCGCCGGCATCACCGCGCTCGCCTTCGCAGGCGTCGGCGTCTACCTGTTCCTCGCCGCGGCCTCCGCCGCCACGGGCGGACGTTCCTACTCG
Organism: Patulibacter sp.; assembly: GCF_030655195.1. Classification (GTDB taxonomy): domain Bacteria; phylum Actinomycetota; class Thermoleophilia; order Solirubrobacterales; family Solirubrobacteraceae; genus Patulibacter. Next base: position 17,849 of record NZ_JAURWA010000007.1, read on the forward strand.
ATCGGTCGGCCCTTGGCCCGCTGAGGTCCGCGACCGTCCCGCGCTCCGGCGCGGGACGTGACGGGCACCGCCGCCCGATCGGGCCCGGCCCGTCCACCTCCGGGGAACGCCAGTGTGCCGGCGGACCTCGGTGGGTGGGCGGGCCGTCGTGCGTTGATGGCAGGCCTCGGGCGGTCCAGGACGTCGGCCGGGGCCGGCCGCCGCTTCCGGTGGCCGCGGCGGCCGGGTCTGGAGCGCCAACCGACGCCGGCCCACCCGAGGCGGGGCACTCCTGGGCTGGGCCCGGCGACCGACCCGAACCTGGGCGCGTTCGCCCCGCAGATCGGCGCGAAGGTTCGGGAGAGCCGGGCGGTCACGCCTCCCGGGCGGTGTCGAGCAGAGCCGGGGGGAGGACCGAGTCCGGGGATCCCGCCACGCGGATGCCCACGAGGCGGCCGTAGTGGTCGAGGTCCAAGGTCAGGGCGTCGAGCGTCGGGACGCGGTCCGCGGCGTCGAGCTCGTCCAGGGCGATCGACTCGCGGACGATGGAGGCGTCGCCGGGCATCAGGTGCACGTAGGCGCCGCCGTCTTCGGTGAGGGTGACGACGATCTCGGCCATGCCCGACCATTCCACGTGGCCGGTTCCCTCGCGGAGAAGCAGCGTTCTCCGGCGCCCTCAGGCGCCTGGGCCCGGCTCCCCCGTCACCCCCGGCGACGCGGAGCTCCACCCGGCGATGCCCAGTGCGAGCAGCCGCAGGCGTCGCCGGGCCCGCTCGCCGACCGCCAGCTGCTCCGCGGGGGTCTCGGCCGTCACGAGCTCGGCGATCGCCTCCGCCATCAGCCCGACGAGCATGCCCGCCAGGAGCTGCACGTCGGCGGTCGCCCACGCCCGGATCCGCGGATCGCGCATCAGGTCGACCGCGAGGTCGCGCTCGAACAGCTCGAGCTGCGCCTCGATCGCACGGCGGAGCGCCGGCGAGCCGCCCCGCCGCTCGCGGGTGAGGAACCGGAACCGCTCGCGGTGCTCGGCCGTGAAGCGCAGCACGATCTGCGCGGAGCCGACCGCCGACAGCCCGCGCTCGGTGTCCGCCCGGGCCAGGCGGATGCTCTCGTGCAGCGCCTCGAAGCTCGCCTCGACGAGCGCGAGGCCCAGGGCCTCCGCGTCGTCGAAGTGGCGGTAGATCGCGGCGGGGGCGACGCCCGCCACCCGGGCGACGTGCCGCAGGCTCAGTCCCTCGAACCCGTGGTCCTCGAGCAGCGTGAAGGCCGCCTCGAGCAGACGGGCGCGGGTGGCGCGCTTGCCCGCGGCACGCGCTCCGCCTGCGGGCGGCGAGGGCGAACGCGTGTCCACCGGACGGACGGACGATGACGACACGCGCCGATCCTAAGGTTTTCCCGCAAGGGAAGCGAGCATCTCTACGGTGATCGCGTGATCACCCAAAGTCGTACCGGGCCCGAGCACCCCGGAGCGGCGACCACCGAACAGGAGAGCGCTGTGCCCCACCCACGCAGGACCTCGACCATCGCCACCGCGGCCCTCGCCGCCGGCGTCCTCGCCCTCGCGGTACCCACGGCCCACGCCGCACCGTCCGACGTCCCGACGCCGACCGTCAGCGGGCCGATCCCGGTCACCGCCACCTCGCGGCCGTTCCTCTCGTCCGACCTCGACCTCGCAGCCCGCGGCTACGTCGAGCGCGAGTACGAGCTCTCCGGCGGCGCCGTCCGCTACGCCGCGCCGACGGGCACCGCCACCTCCGCCCCGGCCGCCGACGGCCCCGGTGCGAACGGCACCTACCCGTACAAGACCCGCATGGTGGTCCGGCGTCCCCTGGACCCCGCCAAGTTCAACGGCACCACGATCGTCGAGTGGCAGAACGTCACCGCCGGCTTCGACATCGAGTGGAACTGGTTCAACGACCCCGAGTACCTGATGTCCAAGGGGTACGCCTGGGTCGGCGTGTCCGCCCAGCGCACGGGAATCAACGCCCTGAAGGGCTGGAACCCCGCGCGCTACGGCACCCTCGACGCCGGCGCCGGCAACGTGGACGTGTCGTACGACATCTTCTCCCAGGCGGCCAAGGCGGTCCGCGGGTCCTACAGCGGCCGCGACCCGCTCGGCGGCCTCGAGACCCAGACGGTGATCGCCAGCGGCGAGTCGCAGTCCGGCAGCCGCCTGAACAGCTACTACAACGGCATCCAGGCGACCGCCCAGCTGGTCGACGGCTTCTTCATCACCGTCTCGGGCCCGCCGGCCGGCGGTCTGCGCACCGACCTGCCCAACAAGGTCATGCGCCTGCTGTCGGAGCGCGAGGTCACGGCGCGTCCCGCCGCGCCGGAGGTCGACTCCCCGACCCTCCGTCGCTGGGAGGTCGCGGGCGGCTCCCACCTGCCCGAGGTCGCCTACCGCAACTGGGCCCCGTCGGCCACCCGCGACCTGGGCCCGCAGACCGTGGAGTGCCAGCGCCCGCCGCTGTCGAAGGTGCAATGGCCCTACGTCGCCAACCGCGCGCTCGAGTCGCTCGTGGGCTGGCAGAAGGGCGGCGCCGCCCCGGCGTCCGCACCCCGCTCGGAGTACGACGGCGCCGCCGCCGGGTCCCCGCTCCTGCGCGACGCCGCCGGCAACGCCGCCGGCGGCATCCGGCTCCCGGCCGTCGACGTCCCCGTCGGCCAGGAGTCGTCGATCAACGCCGCCCGGGCCGGAGCGACGACGCCGTTCAGCGCGTTCTGCGGCCTGCTGGGCTCCAGCGTGCCGTTCGAGTTCCCGGCGCTCGAGGCCCGCTACGCCGACTTCGGCGCCTACGTCGACCAGGTCGACGCCAAGGCCGACGCGCTGACCCCGTCGGGCTTCCTCGACGCCGCGGGGATCGCGCGCCTGAAGACCGACGCCCGACGCTTCACGCGCCTGCGCCCGACCGCCCCGGCCCTGACGACCGGCTCCACGCCGGCCAACGCCGGGACGTTCGGGCTGCGCTGGCGCGGGCCGGACCCCGACCGCACCGACACGACCTTCGAGCTGCAGCGCCGCAGCGCGTCGGACGCGGGCTGGGTCCCGGTCCCCGGAGCGGGCGCGGTCGATGCCCTGACGACGTCGTTCACGGCCGGCTCGCCGGCGCCCGAGGGCACGTACGCGTTCCGCCTGCGCAGCACGACGGACACCGAGGCCACGCCGGTCGAGGCGAGCCGTCGCGAGACGACCTCGTTCTCCGAGCCGCTCACGGGCGTCGTCGTGGACCGCACGGCCCCGCCGGCCCCGGACCTCGTCGTCGACCGCCTGCCCGAGAGCGGGGTCGGCGGCGGGTGGTACCGCGACCGCGTGAGCGTCACGCCGACCGCGGTCGCCGATCCGGCGCTCGCGGACGGCTCCGCCGGCTCGGGCGTCGACCCGGCGACGGTGCCGGCGGCGACCGTGCGGAGCAGCAGCGGCGCGTTCGAGGTGGCCGGTGCCACCGCCGACCGCGTCGGCAACGCGTCGCCCGTCGCCCGTCGGACGGTCCAGGTCGACGCGGACGCGCCGCTGGTCGCCGTGAGCTGCCCGTCCGGCGTCTTCGTCGGCGAGGCCGCCGCGGCGACGGTCTCCGCGGCCGACGGTGAGTCGGGCCTGCGCGACGCGGTCGCGCCGACCGCGGCCGTCGACACCTCGACGCCCGGCGTCCGCACGACGACCGTCGCGGTCGCCGACAACGTCGGCCACACGGCGAGCGCGAGCTGCACCACCCTGGTCCGGGCGCTGCCCGCGCCCGGTGCCCCGGGCGCCCAGGGCCCGGCCGGGCCCGCGGGTCCCGCCGGTCCGACCGGATCGCGCGGCCCGACCGGCGCGTCGGGCACCAAGGCGCGTGACGCGCGTGTCCGCTGCACCGCGAAGGGATCCCGTCGGGTGACGGTCACCTGCCGCGTGACCCTGACGAAGAAGGCGAAGGCGCGCATCGTCGTCCTCCGCGGCTCGAAGGTCCTGGCCCGCGCCTCGCGCGGCTCCCGCAGGACGTTCGACGTGCGGGTCCCGGGCGCGCGGCGCGGCGGGCGCTACACGGTGCTCGTCCACGTGTCCGGGCGGCCGACGCAGGCCCTCGACGCGAAGGTCTGAGGGCCTCGGGGCGACCGGCGTCGGTCGCCCCACCTCCGTCCCGTCCGCCGGTCGCGGCCCGTCCCGGGGCCGCGGCCGATCCCCGGGGTCGCGGCCCGTCCGCGTGGTCGTCCGGCCCGGCGTCCAACGTCGGCCCGGCGCAACCGTGCACCCGGGCCCTGGAACCGGGCCTCGCGCCGCGCATATCCTGGGCGATGCACTCGTTCGACGCCCTCGCCGGGGGCTGGGACGCGGTCTGCGGCGCCTCGGGCGCCCGCGGGACGCTGCGGCTCAGCGCCTTCCGCTCCGTCCGTCGGCTGCCGGGGCCGACCGCCCCGCCGGCCCACGTGGTCCGCTACCGCTGCGGCTGTGGCGACGACCACGACCTGCTGATGTCGGGCGACGAGCTCGACTGGGCACCGATCCGCTCGGCGTTCGGCGCCCACTACGACCTGATGACCGGCCGCATGGGGGAGGACCCCGACGGCGGCGTCGACCTGTGGTGGCGGTCGATGCGGCGCGGCCACTGGCCCGTCGTCCTGCACTGCGCGCACCACCCCAACCCGGTGCCCGCCTGGCCGAGCTGCCTGCGCGCCCTGGAGCCCGACGACGAGCGGGCGGTCTCGCACCTGCTCGTCCACTACGAGTGCCCGCTGTGCGAGCGCCGCGGGACGCAGCTGATGCGCCCGCAGGCGCTCGAGCTGGTGCCGCGCCTGCACTGAGCGTCGGCGGGTGGGCGGGTGGGCGGGTGTGCGGCCGGGCCGCCCGCTCTCGGGTGGGCGGGACGCCCCGTCCGCGGTTGCCGGCACCCGGCCCCTCGCGCCGGCCGCCGGCGCCCCGGGCGGGAGTCAGACGCGGGCGGCGTCGCCCGCGGGCTCGAGCAGCCCGATCGCCCGCAGGCGCCGGGTGACCCCGGCGACCACGGCGTCGCGCACCTCGTCGTCCACCAGCGCGCCCCAGGCGGCCGCGGCGCCGACGGCCTCGGCCGGCAG
>NZ_JAURWA010000013.1 GCF_030655195.1 Patulibacter sp.
GGCGCCCTGGCCGTCGGCACGGGCGCGGCGACCCCCTCGTCCGTCACCCTCGGCGCGACCCCCGACGCGCCGCCCCCCGTGCTCGCGCAGGGCCTGGAGGGGCGCGGCACCGTCGCGGCCGCCTCGCCCGAGGGCGGCGGACGGGTCGTCGTCCGGGAGCTCGCCGACGCCGCGGTGACCACCACCCAGGGCGTGTCGGGCCCCGCGGGCGGACCGATCACCGGTCTCGCGATGGCCGGGGCCGGCAACGGCAACGCCCTGGTCGCCTTCGCCCAGGGCGCCGCGGACGAGGGGCAGATCGCGGTCGCCCGCGTCGACGCCCCGCCCGTGCCGTTCGCGGTCGAGGTCCCGCCGGAGTGGACGAACGTGCGCCGCCCGCTGATCACCTGGCAGGCACCGCCGAACGACCCCCGGCCGCGGGACTACGCGGTCCACGTCGACGGCCGGATCGTCGCCCGGAAGGTCTACGACCGCGGCCTGCAGCTCCCGCTCGGCGCCCTGGCCGACGGGCCGCACCGCGTCACCGTGACCGCCCGCAGCCGCACCGGGGGCGGCGAGACGACGACCCCCGTCTCGACCTTCGCGACCGACCGGCGCCGACCGCAGATCAGCGTGACGCGGCGCGGTCGGCGCGTCCTCGTGCGCGTCACCGACCCCGGTGGCAGCCGTCGGGCGTCGGGCGTCGCCGAGGGCGGCACGACCGTGGACTGGGGCGACGACGCCACCGACGACGGCCTGACGCGCCGCGCCACCCACCGCTACGCGGCCGGCGGGACGGTCAGCGTCCTGGTGCGGGCGCTCGACGACGCCGGCAACGTCACCACGCTGCGTCGCCGTCTGACGATCCCCGGTCCCCGGAAGCCCGCCGGGGACGCCGCACCCGGCGACGACGCGCCGGCCGCGGGCGGCGACGACACCGCGACGACCCGCGCGACGACGACCGCACGACGACGTGCCCGGCCGCACCGGACGACGCGACGCCCCGCACCGACGACCCGCTCCCCCGCCCGAGGCACGTACCGATGACCCTCCGCCGGCCACCCCTGGCCCTCGTCCTGGGCGTCCTCTCCATCGTGGTCGCGGGGACCGCCGTCCTCTTCGCGTCGGCCGGACCGGGCACCGCAGCCCCCGGCCTGCGCGCGAGCACGACCCCGAAGGCCCGGGGCGTCGTCCGCCTGGACCGCTCGGGCCGCTTCCCCGCCTCCGTCGTCCCGACGGTCGCCCGGGCCCGCACCGCCCTGCGCCTCGGGAGCCTCCGCGCCCAGGACGCGCTCCTCCGCTGCCCTACGGGCGCGGCGGAGCTGGGCACCTGGTGCCTGGACCGCGGCGTCCGCGGCGTCGCCCCCCACGCCGAGGCCGCCCGCAGCTGCGTCCGACTCGGCGGCCGGCTGCCGACCGCCGCCCAGCTCGTCGGCGCCGCCGAGCGCCTGCGCCTCTCCGGCCGCGCCGACGACCGCGACGCGAAGGCGCTCGTCGACCCGGGCGGCCGGCGCGACCTGCGCGAGATGTCGAGCACGCTCGTCACGACGACGACCGGCAGCGCCGCCTCGGGCGGCTTCGAGAACCCGGCGCCCGCGACCCTGCAGTACGTCACGGTCTTCGACAACGGCAACGCCGGGGGCTTCGCGGGCGGCGTCCCGACGGGCTCGGCCGAGCGCTTCCGCTGCGCGTTCCTCCGGCGCCAGACGGCCCCGGCGATGCCCTGAACGTGGCGCCTCCACGGGGGCCCCGTGAAGGCGCTGTGAACAGCGCTGTTGGAATGTCGTGAACACGAGGTTGTTGACGCAGAACGGCCCCGGGGCTGGTCTATCGTGCCGACCGGCCCGGGGTCGGGCCGCTCCGTCCCCCCGCGGATCGCACCCCCTCCCCTGGACCCGGCGCCCCGCCGTCGGCTCCCCGAGCACCCCTCCCCGAACGATCTGCAGCGAGACTCCGTGAGCAATCCACGCCTGGCCGCTTCGAACAAGAAGCGCACGCCCACCCGCGAGGCCGCGACCTTCGTCGCCGACGTCGCGACGGCCATCTGGAAATGGCTGACCCGCGACAAGATGGCCCTGTTCCTGCTCGTCTCCGCGATCACGGTGGCGATCCTCTTCTTCAGCCTGCTGGGTTCGCTGAAGCCGGAGGGCCACGGACGCCAGGTGTCGTTCAGCTCGATCCTCTCGGCCTCGACGGCCAAGCAGATCCAGACGGCCGAGCTCCTGGACCAGGACCACCAGGTCGTCGCCCGCCTGAACACCGGCGTGCAGGTCTACGCGGACTACCCGTCCTCCGACACGGCCACGAGCGACCTGCTCCTGCGCCTGCACCGCGGCGGCGCCGCGGCCACGGTCGACCCGCAGTCCGACAAGCCGGCCCGCACGGTGATCGTCCAGTTCCTGCTGCCGATCCTGCTGCTCGTCACGCTCTTCGCGTTCTTCACCCGCCAGGCGGGCGACGCGAGCTCCGGCATCGCCGGGTTCTCGTCGTTCCGCGGCAAGGGCAAGAAGAAGAAGGCCGGCTCGCAGATCACGTTCGACTCCGTCGCCGGCGCCGGTGCGGCCCTGGCCGAGCTGCGCGAGATCGGCGACTTCCTCGACGACCCGCAGAAGTACCTCTCCCAGGGTGCGGCGGCCCCGAAGGGCATCCTGCTCGTGGGCCCCCCGGGCACCGGCAAGACGCTGCTGGCCCGCGCGACCGCCGGCGAGGCCGACGCGGCGTTCTTCTCCGCCTCGGGCGCCGAGTTCGTCGAGTCGCTGGTCGGCGTCGGCGCCGCCCGCGTCCGCGACCTCTTCGCGAAGGCCCGCAAGGCCGCCCCGTCGATCATCTTCATCGACGAGATCGACGCCGCCGGCCGCAAGCGCGGGGCCGGCGTCGGCCAGGGCAACGACGAGCGCGAGCAGACGCTGAACCAGATGCTCGTCGAGATGGACGGCTTCGGCGGCGACGCCGGCGTCGTCGTCATGGGTGCGACCAACCGCCCCGACATCCTCGACCCCGCGCTCCTGCGCCCGGGCCGCTTCGATCGCCAGGTCGTCATCGACGTGCCCGACGTCCACGGCCGTCTCGAGATCCTCGAGCTCCACGCCCGCGGCCGCCAGTTCGACATGGACGTCGACCTGCACCACATCGCCAAGCTCTGCCCCGGCTTCTCCGGCGCCGAGCTGGCCAACCTCGTCAACGAGGCCGCGCTCCTCACCGTCCGCGAGCAGCGCGACACGATCGACCAGAAGACGCTCGAGGAGGCCATCGACCGCGTCGTGGCCGGCCCCGCCAAGCGGCACGTGCTCACCGAGGACGAGCAGTGGACGATCGCGATGCACGAGGCCTCGCACGCCGTCGTCACCCGCGCGGTCGGGCAGACCGTCGCCGCGCAGAAGCTGTCGATCGTCGCCCGCGGCCGCCAGCTCGGCACCGCGGCGTCGATGATGACCGACAAGGACGCCGTGATGCACGGGCGCCGCGACCTCGAGCGTCAGCTCGCCGCGATCATGGCCGGCACCGCCGGCGAGATCATCGAGTTCGGCGAGGAGTCCACGGGCATCAGCGACGACCTCCACGCGGCGACGAAGCTCGCGCGCTCGATGGTCACGTCGTTCGGCATGTCGCGCCGCCTCGGCCACGTCACCGTCGGCGAGGCCGGTGGCGAGGTCTTCCTCGGCAACGCCCTGCAGGACCTCGGCTCCACCGGTCCGGAGACGCTGAACCTCATCGACGGCGAGGTCGCCCGCATCGTCGGCGAGGCCGAGGCGCGTGCCCACGTGGTGCTGAAGGCCAACTGGACGACGGTGCAGGAGACCGCGAGGTCGCTCGTCGAGTTCGAGACGCTCTCGGGGCACGCGCTCGACGCGCTGCTGGCGGCCGTGCAGCCGATGCCGATCGAGTCGATCGCGCTGCCGTCCGCGGCCGCGGGGACCCTCGGTGCCGGCGTCGACCGCGCGCACAACGAGACCGCCGTCCGGAACGAGCGGGGCTGACGTGCGACTCCGTCGGAGCGCCGGGGGTGGGTCACGGGCGGTGCGCGCGCGGCGCGACTGCTGGCATGATGACGAGAGCGCCGCCGCTGTCCCCCGCGTCCCGCCCCACCTGACGGGTCAGGGCCACGCCGGCGACGTCCCCTCCCCCGCCGCCGCATCAATGACCGCACCGCCTTCCGCCGACGATCCCGCCCCCGGAGCGGTGGTCGACGAGGTCGTCCAGACGGTCACGGCACGGCTCGCCGAGCTGCAGCCCTACCTCGACGAGGCCGAGCGCCTGCGCGCGATCCTCGCGGCGAGCGGTGCCGCCCAGGGCTCCGACGCGACCCCGTCGGCCGCCCCGGCGTCGTCCGCGACGACCCGTCGCGGCCAGGGCGCGAACAAGAGCGCGATCCTCGCGCTGATCGCGGAGCGCCCGGGCGTCACGGCCGCGGACATCGCGCGCACCAGCGGCATGAAGCGCACGGTCGTCGCCTCGACGGTCAGCCGGCTGAAGCGCACCGGCGAACTCGTGGCCGAGGGCCGCGGCGTCCGCCTGCCGGGCTGAGCACCACGTTCGGCCGCCCCGGACTGCCGGGGGCGGGCGCCGTCTGCGGCCCCGGTCTCCGCCGGGGCGCGTCCTGCTTGCTGTCCCGGCCGGTCCGGCCGGGGCTCGTCCTGCTGTCCCGTCCGGCGGGCCCGAGGCCCGCCCGACGGGGCGGCTCAGCCGTTGAGCTGCTTCTTCAGCCCGGCCGCCGCGGTGAACTTCGCGGCCGTGCTGGCGGCGATCTGGATGGTCTCGCCGTTGGAGGGGTTGCGCCCCTCGCGGGCGGACCGCTCGCTCGTGCTGAACTTGCCGAACCCGGCGACGGCGACCTCGCGGCCGGCGACGAGTTCGTCGGCGATCGCGGCGAACGTCGCGTCCACGGCGGCCTTGGCCTGCGCGGCCGTGATCTCGGCCTTGTCGGCGATCTGGTCAGCGAGCTCCTGCTTGTTCATGGCCCAGACGCTATCGGTCGGCGCGGCGGGCAGGGTCGCGGCGGCGTGAAGGCCACCGCCGGGAGGGCGTGCGGAGCGCGCGTGACGGGGCGTCCGCGGGCGGTTCGGACCGGGCGTGACGGGGCGTCCGGGGCGGGCGTGCGGGTCGGGACCTGGGCGGGCGTCCCCTCGCCGGTGAGGTCTCCTCGTGGCTCCCGCGGTCAGCGCAGCGCGCCGACCGCCACCTCGGTCGCCTCGGCGATCAGGGCGATGTCCCGGACGTCGTCGACGCGGGGGCGCGAGGTGAGGACGGCGAGGACGATCGGGCGCCGACGCGGCGGCCACAGCACCGCGATGTCGTTCGAGCTGGCGTAGGAGCCGCTGCCGGTCTTGTCCGCCACCTCCCAGGTGCTCGGGACGCCGCCGCGGATCTGGCCGTCGCCGGTCGTGTTGCGCAGCATGAGGTCGCGCAGGATCGCCCGGCGGTCGCACGGGAGCACGCGGCCCAGGACGCATCGCCCGAGGCTGGTGGCGATCGCCTCCGGCGTCGTCGTGTCGAGGACCTCGCCCGGCACCGCGCTGTTCAGCGCGGGCTCGAACCGGTCGGAGCGGGTCACCCGGTCGCCGAGCCGGCGGCGCAGCCCACGGGTGAAGCCGGCGGGGCCGCCGAGCTGCCCGAGGACCAGGTTGTGGGCGGTGTTGTCGCTGTAGCGCAGCGCGGCGTCGCAGAGCGCCCGGATCGTCATGCCCGTGTCGACGTGCTGCTCGGTGATCGGCGAGTAGGTGACGAGGTCCGCCGCGGTGTAGCGCACGACGTGGTCCAGGTCGGCATCGCGCAGCAGCAGCGCGGAGGCCAGCGCCTTCGAGGTCGAGCAGAACGCGAACCGCTCGCCAGTCCGGTGCGAGACGGTGCGGCCCGTCGCGGTGTCGATGGCGTGCAGCCCGACCCGGGCGTCGAACCGGCGCTCCAGGTCGGCGAACGCCGCGGCGGTCCGCGGGCGGCGGGACGCGGCCGGCGCGGAGGGCGCGGCCGTCGCGGGGAGGGCGAGCGCGAGGGGGACGAGCGCCGCCTTCGCGACGACGGACCGGCGGGTGTGGAGAGGGGACATGCGACGATGGAACCAGTCGCCCGACCCGGTCGCATCACTTTTGCGGTCCGGCATCCAGACCCGAACGGTCTCGATCCTCATGCCGAGACGTTCCCGCTCTCGACCGCACCCGTGGACCTCCTCCGCCACCTCAGGTACTTCGTCGCCGTGGCCGAGGAGCTGCACTTCGGACGGGCGGCGGACCGCCTGCACATCGCCCAGTCGCCCCTGAGCCAGCGCATCCGGGCCCTCGAGCGGGAGCTCGGCGCGGACCTCTTCGTCCGGACGACCCGGCAGGTGCGTCTCACGCCGGTGGGCGGCGTGCTGCTGGTCGAGGCGCGCGCGGTCCTCGACCGGGTCGGGCAGCTCGACGCGGCGATCGAGGCGGCCCGGGACACCGCCTCGGCCACCGTCCGGGTCGGCGTCTCCACCGACCTGCCCGCCGCGACGCTCGCGTCGCTCGTGGGGGTGCTCGCCGACGGCGCCGGCGACGTGCGGGTCGACCCGGTGGAGCTGGCGGGACCCGGGCAGGCCCGCGAGCTCCGGGACCGGCACGTCGACGTCGGGCTCGTCCGCTGGCCGGCACCCGCCGGGCTGCGCCACGCCGCACCGATCGAGCGGCCCGTCGGTGCGCTGATCGCGCAGGACGACCCGCTCGCGTCCGCCGAGGAGATCGAGCTGCACGAGCTCGGGGCGCTGCGCCCCGTCGTGCTGCCCCCGTGGGCCGCGGAGCCGCGGACGCACGACCGGACGCTCCGGACGTGCCACGCGCTCGGCTACGCGCCGCGCGAGGTCCTGACCGCCGAAGGCCCGGACTTCGCGGCCGGCCTCGTCCTGACCCGCGGGGCGGTCGCCCTGCTCGACGCGCCGGCCCGGACGCCGGCCGGCACGGCGTGGCGACCCATCGCCGGCGGACCGCTCACGACCGTCGCCGTCGTCGCATGGCACGCGGAGGAGCGCCGCCCGGCGGTCGAGCGGGTGGCGGGCGCGCTGCACGACGCGCTCCTGGCGTCGGGCAGCTGGACGGCGGGACGGCCGCCGTCCGGCACCGCGCCCCGACCTCCCCGGCCGGCGGACGCGTTCTAGGTGGACACCGCGGACCGGATCCGGAAGGCCTTCGACGCCCACGGCGTCCGCGGGTCGCTGCACGCGATCGACCTCGACGCCCGGGCCGAGGTCGCCGTCGGGGCGGACCGCCCGATGCCGCTGGCGTCGGTCTTCAAGGTGGCGCTGGCGACGGCCGTGTGGCGGGCCGCCGACCGCGGCGAGCTCGACCTCACCGAGCGCGTCGAGGTGGGCCCTCGATCGGGCGGACCGACGGGACTGGGCGCCATGCTCGACCCGGCCGCGGTGTCGGTCCGCGACCTCGGCTACCTCGCCCTGGCGCTCAGCGACAACGGTGCCGCGGACCTGCTCGTCGACCGGCTGGGGCTCGCCGCGGTGCAGGACGTCCACGACGCCCTCGGCATGCGGACCACGGCGGCCCGGCACGCCTGCAGGGACTTCTCCCGCACGATCCTCGAGGACACCGGGACGGAGGACGCGGCCGCCGCGGCCGCCGTGCTGGTCGCGGACGAGGAGCGCTTCCGCGAGCTCCGCGTCCGCGACGCCGGACAGACCAACGGCGGGTCCGCGCGCGACCAGACGCGGCTCCTGCGCGCGCTGTGGCAGGACGAGGCGGCGGCACCGGCGTCCTGCGCGGCCGTCCGCCGGCTCATGGGCCTGCAGGTCTGGCCGCACCGCATCGCCTCGGGCTTCGCCGACGACGCGGTGCTCGTGGCCGGCAAGACCGGGACGCTGCCCGGGGTCCGCAACGAGGTCGGCGTCGTCGAGGGCCCGGGAGGCCTGCGGGTCGCGATCGCGGTGTTCCTCCTCGCCCCGACGCCCGCCGCCTCGATGCCCCACCTCGACGCGCTGATCGGCACGACGGCCCGCACGGCCTACGACGACCTGGCCCGGCGCGCCGCGGACGACGGCCGCTGACGGCGCCCGTCCCGGCCCGTGGGCGCCGCTCCGTCGGGAAGCGGCCCGGGCGCGCTCCGACTCGGCGCCGGCCGCAACCCCGGAGATCTCCGTCTTCAGACCGATGTGCGGCGCGCGTCGTGCTCGTACGATCCGGCCATGACCGTCGACGCCGACACCCCGGAGCGCCCGCCGCGGTGGCAGTCGCGCCTCTGGGCGTGGGGGCCCGTGGCGGTCGTGGTCGTGGCCTTCGGCGGGACGCTGGCCCTCGGTGCCCAGGGCCCGTGGTGGATCGCGGCGGCCGTCCTCACCGCCGGGTCCTACGCGATCCGCGGCCGCCGTCCCCTGGTCGCCGTCCTGCTGGTCTGCGGGGTCGTCGGGTCGGCACGGCTGCCGGGCGCGTCCGTGGTGGGGAGCACGTTCGACGCGCCCTACCTGCTGCTGCTGGCCCTGCTCGTCCTCCCGCTGGCCGAACTGGCGAGCCGCGCGCGGCCGCGCACCTCCGTCGTCGGGCTGGTCGTCGTGCTCGCGGTCTCCGTCGCGATCGCACCCGAACCCGTGTGGAGCGGCGACGCGCAGACGTCCTCCGCCGCGATCGTCACCGCGGTCCTCGGCCTCGGCGTGCCGGCCATGGTGGCCTGCGGCGCGTGGCTGGCGGGGTACGCGCTGCGGGCGAGACAGCGCACCGTCGACGTCCTGCTGGCCGAGGCCGAGCTGCGCGAGCGCGCCCGCGCGGCCGACGCGGAGCGCGCCGTCCTCGCCGAACGGGCCCGGATCGGCCGTGACGTCCACGACCTCGTGACCCACACCGTGGCGGTCATGGTCGTCCAGGCCGCGGCCGCCGACGCCGTCTGGGACACCTCGCCGGCACAGGCCCGGGCGGCCGTCCGGGCCGTCGAGACGTCCGGGCGGGCGGCGATGGCGGACCTGCGGACGCTGCTGCGCGAGGTGCAGGAGGACGACGGGCCAGGTCCGCCGCTCGGCGCCCTCGCCGGCCTGGAGCACCTCGAGGGCCTCGCCGACAGCATCCGCGCCGCCGGGCTCGACGCCCGCCTGAGCGTCCGCGGCCCACGCGCCGACGTCCCGTCGGCCACGGGCGTCTCGCTGCTGCGGATCGCCCAGGAGTCGGTCACCAACGCCCTGCGTCACGCCGCCGCCCGGTCCGTCGCGATCGCGCTGGTGGTCGACCACGACACGGTGGATCTCTCGATCGCCGACGACGGCGTCGGCCCGGACGGCGCGCCGACCGGGGGAGCCCTCGACCGGTCCGGCGCGGGCGGCCGCGGCGTGCCGGGCATGCGCGAGCGCGCCCGGTCCATCGGCGGGACGCTGACGATCGCGGCGGCCCCCGCCGGTGGCACCGTCGTGACGGTGCGTGCGCCGATGGCCGGGAGTCCGGCCCCGTGATCCGCGTGCTGCTCGTGGACGACCAAGAGCTCCTGCGCTCGGGGTTCCGGATGATCCTGGAGGCCGCCGGCGACATCCGGGTCGTCGGGGAGGCCGACGACGGTGGACCGGGCGCGGACCTGGCGCGCCGGCTGCGGCCCGACGTCGTCCTGATGGACGTGCGCATGGGCGCGGTCGACGGGATCGAGGCGACCCGCCGGATCGTCGCCGCGGACGCGGGACGGGTGCTCGTCCTGACGACCTTCGACCTCGACGAGTACGTCTACGCCGCCATCCGCGCCGGTGCGTCGGGGTTCCTGCTCAAGGACACCCGCAGCGCGGACCTCGTCGAGGCGGTCCGCGTCGTCGCCCGCGGGGACGCCCTGCTGGCCCCGGGCGTGACGCGCCGCCTGCTGGAGCACTTCGCGACCGGCGGGGGCCCGGGTCCGTCCGACACCGCCGCGGCGGAGGCCGCGGCGGAGCTGACGGGGCGCGAGCGGGAGATCCTCCGGCTGCTCGCGGGCGGTCGCTCGAACCTCGAGATCGCGGGGACCCTCGTCATCTCGGAGGCGACCGTGAAGACCCACGTCTCCAGCGTCCTGCGCAAGCTCGGGCTCCGCGACCGCGTGCAGGCGGTCTCCTGGGCCTACGAGCACCGCATCGTGCGGCCCGGCGAGCGGTAGGCGCCGCACCGCGGGTGCGTCGGGGCCGGGTCGACCGCATCCCGCCGTCGCGCCGGGGTCGACGACACGCTCGTCGCCTCCGCCTCGAGACGGGGGTGCGGTTCCGTCCTGCGGCCGATGTGCGACGAGAGGCGGCGCCGGACCATGGAGGCATGAGCGATCGCACCGCCCCTCCCCCGCCGGCTCCGTCCTCGGGCCGGGCGGTCCCGCGCCCCGCCGCGTCCGCCCCGGGTGCCGGATCCTGGGCCCCGGCGGCGTCGCCCGTCGTCCCCGCCGTCGTCCTCCGGGCCGCGACGGTCCTCGCGGTCGGCCTGACGATCGGGGTGCTGACGTCGCTCGGCCAGACCGTCCTCGGCACGCCGCTGAGCGCCCTGGTGAACTCCGCCTCGGCGTGGCTCGTGGCCCCGTACCTCGTGGGCCGCTCCGCCCCGTCGATCCGCACGGGGGCCGCCCTGGGCTTCGTGGTCTGCGCCGCCCAGCTCGTCGGGTACGACGTCGCGTCCGTGCTGCGGGGGTTCGGGGCCGGCGGAGCGCAGAACGTCTTCTGGGGCGCCTGCGCGGTCGTCGGCGGACCGGTCTTCGGGGCAGCCGGTGCGCTGCGGCGGACCGGTGCCCCCGGCCTGCGCGGGATCGGCTCCACGGTGCTGCCGGCCGCGTTCCTCGCCGAGGGCGCCTGGGTCTACGGCCACGAGCTGCAGTACTGGTCGACCCTGGCCCTGTGGGCCGTCATCGGCCTCGTCCTGCTCGTGGTCGGCAGCCGCGGGACGATCGAGCGCCGGTGGATCGGCCTGACGCTCCCGGTGGCGCTGCTCGGCGAGCTGGCGCTGACGGCGACCTACACCCGCGCCTTCTGACGGCCGGCCCGGGGCGACGGCGACGGGACCCCGAGGACCGTGGGACGAGGCCCGGGCGCCGCACGCCCGAGGCTCTCCGGTGACGGGGTCAGGCCACCGGATGACGCGCGACCGACAGCGCGACGTCGCGGGCCGCGTCGAGCGCCTCGAGTCGGGCGACGAGCGACGCGCGCACGTCGGCGTAGGTGTCCGGCCCGAGCGGCAGACGCAGCGGCGCGGCCGCGTCGTCGACGGAGGCGATGATCGCCGCGACGACCTTCTCGGCGTCGCCGGGCTGCTCGAAGGAGCCGTCGGCGACCGCACGGCGGACGTCGCCGGCCGGGGTCCGGTCGTAGGCCTCGCTGACGGTCGCCCGGTCCAGCCCGGCACCGAACTCCGTCGGGGTCGCGCCCGGTTCGACGATGGTGACGCCGATCCCGAGCGGGGCGACCTCCTGGGCGAGCGTCTCGGCGAGGCCCTCGATCCCCCACTTCGACGCGTGGTAGAGGCCGAAGTTCGGGTAGGTCGTCTGCCCGCCGGCCGAGGAGACCTGCAGGATCCGGCCGCCGCCCTGGGCGCGCAGGTGCGGCAACGCGGCGCGGATCACCCAGGCGGAGCCCAGCAGGTTGGTCTCGATCTGCCGGCGCACCTGCTCGTCGGTCGCCTCCTCGACGGCGCCGAAGAGGCCGTAGCCCGCGTTGCTGACGACGACGTCCAGGCGCCCGAGGTCCGCCGCCGCGGCGTCGACCGTGCTGCGGACGGCGGCCGCGTCGGTGACGTCGAGCCGGGCGGTCCAGAGGCGGTCGCCGTACGTGGCGCGCAGGTCGTCGAGCGCGTCGGTGCGTCGCAGCGTCGCGGCGACGCGGTCGCCCCGCTCGAGCGCGCGCTCGACGAGGCCGCGGCCGAGGCCGCTGGAGGTGCCGGTGATGAACCAGGTCTTCGACATGGGGTGCTCCGTGGTGCTGCCCGGGTCCCGGCCGCCGGTCGCGGCGGTCGGCTCTCCGTGCGGGGTGGATGACGCCCGATCCACGGTAGGACGGCTCTTGCGATTCCACCAGCGACGATCAGGCACTCCGGCCATGCGTGAGATGCATGCCTTGCGGACCGTCCCCGACACGGCTCGTCCGATCGATCGGTCGATCAGCGGCGGCGGGTCGATCGGACGACGCACGCCCGGCCGGGCGACCCTCAGTCGGTCGCGGGGCGCACGGAGAGCCCGGCGCCCACGGTCCGCAGCGCGCGGACCAGCGCGTCGGCCCCGGGCGAGCGGTCCCGGGCGGTGGCGGCGTAGGCGAGCCGCCGACCCTCGACCGTCCCGTCCACCTCGACGAGCTCGACGCCCCGGGGGACCGCGGCGGCCGCGAGGCTGGGCACGACCGCGATCCCCAACCCGGCGGCGACCAGCCCCAGGCGACCCGGCCAGTCGCGGACGGCGAAGGCGACGCGCGGCGTGCCGCGCAGGCCGGGCCAGACGGTGAACGACGGCTCGCCCGCCCCGCCGGCCCCGGCGATCCACGGCTCGTCCTCGAGCTCGTCCGGGCTCACCGTCGCCCGCCCCGCCAGGCGGTGCGTCGCGGCGACCGCGACGAGCGTCCGCCCGCGGACGAGCAGGTCGCACCGCAGATCCGACGCCGCGTCGAGCTCGTCCGCGTCGAGGGCGACGACGCCGACCTCGAGCCGTCCCGCGCGGACCCGGCGCAGGTGGGTCGGTGTCGACCCCTCGCGGAGGGTCACCAAGACGCCGGGGTGCTCGCGGGAGAGCAGCGCGACCGCCCGCGGGACGAGCACCCCGAGCGCGGTCGGGAACGCACCGACGGCCAGCCGCCCCTCGAGTCGGTCCTGCAGGCCCCGCAGCTCGAGGGTCGCGGCGTCGGCGCGCTCCAGCACGACCTCCGCGTGGCGCAGGAGCACCCGGCCGGCCGCCGTCGGACGCACGCCCCGGGCCTGTCGCTCGAACAGCGGGGCCTCGGCGACCCGCTCCATCGCCGCGACCTGGCGGGAGACCGCCGACTGCGTGTACCCGAGCACCTCGGCGGCGGCGGTGAACGACCCGTGCGCCCCGACCTCGCGGAGCACCCGCAGGCCGACGAGGGTCCACGCCGCCACGGTTCAGACCTCGAGCGGCCGGGGCACCCCGCCGGCCAGCGACGCCAGCGACGCCGCGTCGGCGGAGCCGGGGACCGCGGTCCAGACGACGAGGCGCAGGTCGCTGTCGAGCACGCCGGTCACGTCGCAGTCGACCGTGACGGTGCCGGCCGTCGGGTGCGTGAAGGTCTTGCGCGCGGTCGCCGGGAGGGCGGCGGGCGCGTGTCCCCAGAGCTCCTCGAAGCGCTCCGACGCGGCCCGCAGCTCGGCGACGACGGCGAGCAGCCCCGGGTCGTCCGGGAACCGCCCGAGCGCGAGGCGGAGGTCGCCGACGATCTCGCGCTCGTACTTCTCGGCGGCCTCGGCGGAGCGCTCCACCCACTGCGGCCCGACGAAGTGGTTGCGCGCCGCGTTCTCGCCCACGGCGTCCTCGGCCAGCAGCGCGCGGGCCAGCGGGCTCGCGGCGACGATCTCCCAGGCGGGGTCGAGGACGAGCACCGGCACGTCGCGGAAGCGCGTGAGGATCCGCTGCACCGACGGGGTGATGGTCCGCACGGCGACCCGTCCGGTGCCGTCGGCGTGGCCGGCGACCCGGTGCAGGTGGGCGGTCTCGACGGGGTCCAGGGCCAGCGCGCGGGCCAGCGCGGAGACGACGGACGGCGACGGGGCGCTCGCCCGGCCCTGCTCGAGGCGCATGAGGTAGTTGACCGAGATGCCGGCCGCCGTGGCCACCTCCTCGCGCCGCAGCCCGGGCGCGCGGCGTCGCCGGCCACCCGACGCGACGTCGCCCGCCGGCCCGTGGCGGTCGCGCCAGGCGCGGAGGCACGTCGCGAGGTCGGGCTCCATGGCCACCGATCATCGCACCGCGTCGGAGCGGCGGGCGACCCCGGCGGGCGAGCGCGACGACCGCGGACCGCGCGACGTGCCGCGCGGTCACCACGGGACCGGACCGTCGTCGTCGAAGAAGCCGCCGCTGGACCCGCCGTCCGGCAGCGTGGCCAGGCGCACCGCGATCGCGGCGCCCTGTTCCGGGGTCCGCGGCGCGGCGAACCCGGTGAGGTCCGTGGCGACGAAGCCCGGGCAGGCGGCGTTGACGAGGACGTGCGTGTCGGCGAGCTGCCGCGCGTACTGCACCGTGAGGCTGTTGAGCAGCGACTTCGAGGGCGCGTAGGCGGCCAGCACCGGGCCGGTCCGCAGCGCCAGCGACGCCATGGTGCTCGACATGTTCACGATGCGCGGCGACGGGGCCCGGCGGAGCTGCGGCAGGAACGCGTTGGTCACGCGGACGGCCCCGAGGACGTTCGTCTCGAGCACCGTCCGGAGCACGTCGAGGTCCAGGGTCGTCGGGTCCTGCGCGCCGCCCTCCGTGCCACCGGCGATCCCGGCGTTGTTGACGAGCACGTCCAGGCCGCCCGCCGTCCGCTCGACCGCGGCCGCCGCGGCGGCGACGCTCGCGTCGGAGGTCACGTCCAGCGCGAGGGCGAACGCGTCGACGCCGTCGCCCCGCAGACGCGCGACGGCCTCCGCACCCCGCGCCTCGTCCCGCGCCCCGACCGCGACCTGGAAGCCGATCGCCCCGAGTCCCCGCGCGATGGCGAAGCCGATGCCCTTGTTCGCGCCGGTGACCAGCGCCGTCCTCGAAGTGCTCACCCCGTCGATCCTCCGGGTTCGTCCTCGCGGCGTCCAAGACCGATCGGGTAGCCTCTGATACCCGGCGGGTATCACCAGCTAGGGTCGTGCCGTGGCCGACCTCGAGACCCGCGAGCTCCGCTACTTCGTCGCCGTCGCCGAGGAGCTGCACTTCGGGCGCGCCGCGACCCGGCTGGGCATCGCGCAGCCGCCGCTGTCGCGCGCGATCCGGCAGCTCGAGCAGCGCCTGGGGGTCCGGCTCCTGGACCGCGACCGGCGCGGCGTCGCCCTGACCGAGGCGGGGACCGTGCTGCTGCGCGAGGCCCGCACGGCCCTCGACGCCGTGGAGGCGGCCGCCCTGCGGACGCGACGGGCCGCGGACCCGGGACGCCCGCTCGTGCTCGCGACGAAGGCCGGCGCGTCGCACGAGCTGCTGAGGCGGCTGCTCGGGACGCTCGCCGACGACCCGGAGACCGCACCGGTCGAGGTCCTGCTCTGCGAGGTCGGGGAGCAGGCGCACCTGCTCCGGTCCGGACGTGCCGACGTGGCGCTGATGCACCGCCCGGTCGACGACCTCGTGGGCTTCGACAGCGAGGACCTCCACGTCGAGGGCCAGGTCGCGATCGTCCCGGCCGGCCACCGGCTCGCCGCGAGCGACCGTCTCACCATGGCCGACGTCCGCGACGTCCCGGACCTGCCGATGGCCCGCTGGCCGCTCCTCGACGGGACCTACCCCGACGGCCCCGGCCCCGAGGTCCACACCCAGTCCCAGCTCGCCCAGCTCGTCGCTCTCGGCCGGACGCTCCTCGTGATCCCGGCGTCCAGTCGCGCCTGGCAGTGGCCCGAGCACGTCGCGGTGCCCGTCACCGACGCCCCGGACATCACCACCGTCATCGCGTGGCCCCGCACCGCGGCGTCGACGCGGATCGCGTCCGTCGTGGCCTCCGCCGCCCGGCTGCGGGACGCGGCGCCGGAGTAGGGCGGCCGTCCAGCGCGAGCGCCGGACGGCGCCCGCGTCCGCCGCACCGACGGAACCGACGACACCGGGCGATCACAGCCCGCCCAGCGCGGCGCCGTGCGTGCGCCACGCGGCGTGCAGCGCGTACCCGCCGCCCGGAGCCGCCCGATGGCGCTCCTCTGCCGGCGCGCGGTGGGCGGTGCCGACGAGGTCGTCCACCGCCAGCTCGTAGGAGGCCAGCCAGGCGAACGCCCGCCCGACGAGGGGTCCGGGACAGGCGACGCACCCGCGCCGCGCGTCCCCGAGCTGCCGGGCGGTGAAGCAGTCCGGCTGCGCCGCGAGCGGCCACAGCGACGGGCGGCCGCGTCGCGGCAGGAGCGCCGCGCCCCGCGCGTCGCCGACGCACAGGGCGAACGGCCAGACGGCGACGAGGAGCCCGTCGGCCCGGACGTACCGCGTCGTCGCGGTGCGCAGCCCGGCCGGCGGCCGCTGCCGGACGAAGCCCAGGCGGCGGAGCACGTTGCCGTCGGGGTGCATGACGTCTCGCCCGAGGTGGTGGAACTGCGCCTCGAGCAGCGCGGCGATCTCGCGCCGGCCACCCGGTCGTCCGCGGGCGGCCGCCAGGCACGCGGACGCGTCGACCGGCGGGTGGGCCGTCACGGTCGCCCCGGGGCTCGTCGCGGGGTCGGGGTCGTCCGGGACGCGGGCATGCGATAAGAATAGGACTCGATCTCATTATTGGTCGGGCGGTCGCCTCCGCACCGTCCGGCCCCCACCCACCACCACGGCCCTCCGATGTCTCAACGCTGCCAGGTCACCGGCGCGCGCCCGCGCACCGGCAACAACGTCCCCCACTCCCAGCACCGGACGAAGCGCTGGTTCAGGGTGAACATCCAGAAGAAGCGGTTCTACGTCCCCAGCCAGCGGCGCTGGATCCGGGTGACGCTCAGCGCGAAGGGCCAGAAGCGCATCGACGTGCGCGGCATCGACCGCGTCTACCGCGAGATGGTGGCCCGCGGGGAGCGGTTCTGATGGCCCGCGGGGACGTCCGGATCCAGATCAAGATGGTGTCCACCGCCGGCACGGGCACCGTCTACACGACGACGAAGAACAAGCGCAACACCCCCGACCGCCTCGAGCTGAGGAAGTACGACAAGCGCACCCGGAAGATCGAGGTCTTCCGCGAGGCGCGCTGAGGGGGCCGGCCCGTCCGCCCGGATCGGCCTCGCCCCTTCCGCCCGGACCCGTCCCGCACCCTCGAGAGCGGCCCCCTGGCGCGGCGGCGCAGGACACGGCGGCCCAGGGCGCTACCCGGCGGACGCCGTCGGGTCCGCGAGCGCGTCGTCCCGCAGGGCACCGAGCCGGGCGAGCGCCTCCGCGCTCCGGCTGCCCGGCTCCGCCTGGTAGACGACGAGCTGCTGCCCCGGGGCGCTGCGGACGTCGAACGTCTCGAAGCCCAGACGCAGACGACCGACGTGCGGGTGGTCCAGCAGCTTGGCGTCGCGACGCTTCAGGCCGACGTCGTGGGCCGCCCAGAGAGATGCGAACGCCGGGCTGCCCGCCGTCAGCTCGGCGAGGAGCCGCTGCGATCGGCCGGGCCATCGCCTACGCGATCGAGCAGCCCGACGACGTCGACGTGAACGAGATCATCGTCCGGCCGACGGCGCAGGTGTAGCGAGGACCTCGGCGCCGTCGTCCTGCGGCGCGCCCCAGGCGTAGACGACCAGGTCCTCGTCGCCGTGGTTGACCGTCTGCTGGGCGACGCCGGGCGGCACGTGCACGACGCCCCCGGTGGGGACGTCGTGGCGCACCGCGTCGTCGCCGAGGTACGTCGACAACGTGCCCCGGACGACGAGGAACGTCTCCTCCTGCCGGTCGTGGACGTGGCGGCGCCCGCGGGCACCGGGCTCGTACCGCCACACGTTGTGCCCACCGTGGACGGTGCCCGTCCGCTCCGTCAGCTCGGCGACGTGCCGTGCCGGCTCGCCCGGGGCGTGGGGCCTGGTCACCCACTCCATCGTCTCCGGCAGCACGATCGCGGGAGCGTCCATGGCGGCACCGTACGCCGCGGCGCGGTCGACGGCCGTGCGCGTCGACGGTTCGCGGCGGTCGGTGCCGACGCCCAAAACCTAGGGTCCGTGTGTAGGGATCGGAGCATTGTGCGCCGCCCCGGAGGGCACGACACTGCGCCGGTCCCCCACCCCGGAGTCGCCGGTCGGGGGTGCGGACGTCCCCCCTACGACGAAGCGGCGAACGCCCATGCTGAACGTGAAGAACCTGCTCCGGGCCGCCGTGCTCGGGGTCCTCCTGTCCACCGCGGTCCCAGCCGCCGCGTCGGCCGCGACGGGATCAGTGAGCGGCACGGCGACCGCCGCGTCGACCGGGAACCCGGTCGCGGGCTACACCGTCGAGCTCTACGACGCCGGCCGGGCGCCCGCGGGGTCCACCTGCACCGACGCCTCCGGCGCGTACCGCTTCACGAACCTCGCGACGGGGACCTACTACGTGCGGTTCTCCGGCGACCCGGCGGCGGGCTGCGCCACCGCGGGCTTCGCGGCGTCGTGGTTCGACGGCCGGGCGGCCGGGAAGTTCGCCACCGCGGTCGCCGTGACCGACGGCGTCGCCACCCCCAGGATCAACGGGTCGCTGCAGGACGAGGCGACGATCGGCGGGAGGGCCACGGACGCCGAGTCCGGGGCCGCGATCGCGAACGTGTCCGTGCGCGTGCTCGACAGCGACCTGGTCGAGGCCGGCCGCGCCTGCACGACCGCCGACGGCAGCTACCGCGTCCTCCGGCTCAACGCCTTCCCCTACCTCGTCCGCTTCGTGTCCGACGGGAGCTGCGGCGCCGTCGCGGGCTACCCGTCGCGGGCGTACTCCACGGACGACCCGCGGGGCGTGGCGTCGGACGCCGGCGGGTCCGCCGTCGCCCCCTTCTACGGCCAGGACCTGCCGGGCATCAGCATCCTGCTCTCGCTCATGCGGCACACCCTCGGGGTCACCGTCACCGGTCCCGGCTCGGTCACGGGCGGCGGCATCGCCTGCCCGGGCACGTGCTCCACGCAGGCCCCCGCCGGCAACTCCGTCACGCTCACGCCGGTGACGCCCGCGGGCTCCACCTTCACCGGCTGGACCGGCGCATGCGCCGCGGCCGGGGTGGGCCCGTGCACCGTCAAGCTCGACGCGGACCGGACGGCCGGCGCCACCTTCGCGACCGTCGGCGGCGGCGGGGTGCCCGGAGGCGGCGACGGCGGTGCTCCGGGCGGCGGCGCGCCCGCAGGCGGCGGCGGTGG
>NZ_JAURWA010000022.1 GCF_030655195.1 Patulibacter sp.
GGGCAGGCGCGCCGGCCGCCCCACCGGACGCTGCGCCGGACGACCCGGACGACGCCCCGCGGCCGGGACCCGCGTCCCCGGACCCGCCGGCGGTGTCGGCCGGCGGCCAGGCGACGCCGAGCGTGCGGGAGAGCTCGAGCAGCAGGTCCGGGACCGCGTCGTAGAGCACGGACTCGACGTGCAGCAGGGTGCGGCGGACCTCGTCGTCCGGCCGCGGGCGACGGGCCCGCACGTCGTCGGTCTGCCACCAGACCGTCAGCGTCTCGCGCAGCTCGTCCTCGAACGTGCGGCGCCGGGTCGGGCCGATCCGCGGGTCGTCGAGCGTCTCCATCAGCGCCCAGACCCGCTGCTGGTGGTCGAAGATCGACCGGCGCGTGGCCTCCGTCGGGTGGGCGGTCATGACGAGCGCGACGTCGAGGTCGGCGAGCGCCCGGGCCCGCTCGTCGCGTGACAGACCGGCAGTCGTCGCGGCGGCGGCGGCGAGCGACTCGCGCTGCGGGCCCTGGTCGTCGGCGTCGTGGGCGCGGCGGCGGCGCAGGCGCTCGAGCTCCTCGGCGATGTTCGACAGCTGCAGCGACATCGAGCAGGCGCGGACGATCGGCCCCAGCTGCGACGAGGAGAGACGGCGGATCGCGTCGACGAGCTCGTCCGCGTCGGTGCCCGCGGGATCGGCGCGGACCTGGGCCGCGCGGTCGCGGAGCCAGAAGACGCGCTCGCGGAACGCCCGGCCCTCCTGTTCGACGAGGACGCTGCCGAGCAGGCGCTCGAGCAGGGCGGTGTCGCGGTCCAGGGTGGTGGGGGCGTCGGGCATGGCTACGTCGATTGTCACGGTGCGGCGCGCGGCCTCGGTTGGACGGGTGGAGCGGACCCGACGTCCGGGTCGCGCCGCCGTCGGTCGACGGCGCCCGCAGTATGCGCGATGACGGGCGAACGTGGTGGATCCTGGGCGGACTCCTCCGCGCGTCGTGGGTCGCCGGCCCCCGCCCGCGGGTGGTGGCGCCCAGCGGTGTCGACACCCGGTTCTCCTCCCGAAGGGTCCGCCCCGCCGGTGCGGCCGGGGCCCCTGGGTACCTTGGAGGGCATGCTCTTCGGTGCCGAACACGTCAAGCGCTACCGCGAGACCGGTGGCCAGGAAGGCCACGACTGGGAGGGGACGACGACCCTGATCCTCACCACGACGGGGCGCAAGAGCGGTCAGGAGCGCTCGACGCCGCTGATCTACCGCGAGGCGGCCGAGGGTGTCTACGCGGTCGTGGCGTCCAACGGCGGCGGCGACGAGCCGGCGTGGTTCCTCAACCTGGCGGAGAAGCCCGAGGTCACGGTGCAGGTCTGGGCCGACGAGTTCGTCGCGCACGCCCGGGTGGCCGACGCGGCCGAGAAGCCGGCGCTCTGGGAGTCGCTGACCGCCACGTGGCCCGCCTACGAGGAGTACCAGGCGAAGGCGACCCGCGAGATCCCGGTCGTGCTGCTGGACCGCAACACCGCGGGGTCGGTGGACTGACCGGAGGTCGGCGGCGCTGAGCCGCTGCGGTCGGCGGCGTGGCGCCGCGGGGTGGTCGGGGGCCGGCGGCGCGGTCGGCTGCCGAGGCCTCGCGCATCGATCCCGGTCTCGATGGCCCGCCGGGACCGAGACGTGGATCGCGGTCCTCAGGCGGTACGGATCCCGGTCTCGGTCCGGGCCGACCGGTGAGACCTGGATCGATGCCGGGCGCGACCCCGGCGCCCGGCACCGCGACGGCCCCGCCGCGCACCGCGCGACGGGGCCGTCTGCCCGGACCTGCGCGCTCAGCGGGCCGTGATCGCCGACAGGCCGGCGGAGCCCGAGGCGGTGCGGACCCGGGCGACGACCGAGAGGGTGCGGGTCATGACCATGGCCAAGGCCATCAGGACGAGGGCGTCGGTGAGGGCGTCGGGCGTGATCCGGTGCTGCATCATCCAGCTGCCGAGGTCCGCGGCGAACCAGTGCTCCGCGCCGTAGGAGAAGGCGATGCGGGCCGCGGCGGCGGTCGCCCAGAAGGCGGCGTAGGGGGCGCCGGCGACGGTCAGCGGCACGCCGTCCCGCTCGCCGTCGACGCGGATCAGGCGGCCGGCCAGCGCACCGAGGACGACGCCGGCGGAGACGCCGGCGACGACGAGCAGCAGTCCGTCGCCGTGGGACGGCACGCCCTGCACCATCGTCGCGCCGGCGATGCCCGACACGATCAGCGGCCGGACCAGCCGACGGCGGTTGAAGGGCTTGCGACCGAGGTCCGAGACGAGGACCACGGCGAGGATCCCGAGGTTGATGAGGAGGACGGTGGAGAAGGACATGATGGGCTCCGGGGGAGGGGGTGACTCGACGGGATCCACGGTATGCCGGGGCCTCCGATCCGCCATCGGCGTGCGGGTTGATCCGGCGGGTGGAACCTGCGGGGGTGCGGCGGTCGATCTCCACCCGCGACTCCACCCCCGGGTGGACGAGGTCGCCCGCGATGCCCCGTACCGTGGGGGCGATGCCGCTGGGCCGCCACTCCTCGCAGCTGTTCCCCGCGCCGGTCCAGGCGATCGCCGTCGTCGCCGTCTGCTGGTCCGTTGCGCGCGCGGATCCCGCTCCCGGGTTCGACGGACGCGCGCTGGTCGTCCTCGTCGCGCTCGCCGTCGGCGTGGCGGCGTTCGCCGGGTGGTCGTTCCAGCGCGACCGCGGACGCGACGCGACGACGCCGATCCTCATGGCGATGGCGGGCGGCGTGCTCTGCTGGGCGTCGCCGAACTCGGCCGGCAGCGCGCTGGCGTTCATGGCCTGCTTCGGCGTCGGGGCGCGCCTGGAGCCCTCCCGCGCGGTCCCCACCGCCGCCGGCGGCGTCCTGGCGGTGGCCGTCGCGGCGCTGGCGTACGACGGGTCGTTCGCCGGGACGGCCGCCTACGGCCTGGGGTTCGTGGCGACGATGCTCGCCGGAGCGAATCGTCGCGCCTCCCTGCTGCGGGTCGAGGAGGCCGAGCTGCTCCTCGTCCAGACCCAGCGGTCCCACGAGGAGCAGGTGCGGGCCGCCGCGCTGACCGAGCGCACGCGGATCGCACGGGACGTCCACGACGTCCTGGCCCACTCCCTGGCGGGGCTGACGATCCAGCTCGACGCAGCCCGGCTGCTGCTCGAGCGGTCCGACGCCGACGGGCGACCGCTGCAGCACGTGGAGCGCGCGCACGACCTGGCGCGGGAGGGACTGCGGGAGGCCCGCGAGGCGGTGGGGGCGCTGCGTGGCGACGCGGTCCCGCTCTCCGCCGGGCTGCAGACGCTCGTCGAGGACCGGCGGCGGACGTCGGCCCCCGCGACGCTCGACGTCGAGGGCGACGTCGACGGCCTGGCCGCCGACACGGCGTGGGCGGTGCTGCGGATCGCCCGCGAGGCGGTCACCAACGTGCAGAAGCACGCCCCGCTGCACGCGCTCGGCATCCGCCTGGCGGTCCGGGGCGACGACGTCGAGCTGACCGTCGAGGACCACCCCGACGGCGACCGTCCCGCGACCTCGCCCGTCGGCTCCGGGCTCGCCGCGACCGGTGGCGGCTACGGTCTGCAGGGCATGAGCGAGCGCGCGAAGGCGATCGGAGGGACCGTCGAGGCAGGCCCGTACCGCCACGGATGGCGGGTCGTGGCCCGTCTGCCGGTGGCCGGCGCGCCGGCCGGTCCCGCCGCGGAGCACCGGCCGTGAGCGGTCCCGTCCGCGTCGTCGTCGTCGACGACCAGGCCGTGGTGCGCGAGGGTCTGGCGACGGTCCTCGGCCTGCTCGACGGGATCGAGGTCGTCGGCGTCGCCGGCAACGGTGCGGAGGCCGTCGAGGTCGCCGCCCGCGAACGACCCGACGTGGTCCTGATGGACCTGCGGATGCCGGGCTTCGACGGCGTCGGCGCGACCCGCGAGATCCGCGCGGCCCAGCCCGCCGTGGAGGTCGTCGTCCTCACGACCTACGCGGACGACGACTCGATCTTCGGGGCCCTGCGCGCCGGTGCCCGCGGCTACCTGACCAAGGACGCCGGCAGCCGGGAGATCGAGCGCGCGGTGCACGCCGCGGCGGCCGGGCAGGCGCTGCTGGACCCCGCGGTGCAGGCCCGGGTGCTCGGGGCCGCCGGTGGCGGGGGAGGGTCGGCAGCGGCCGGCGACGACCCGCCGCGGGACGGCGACGGTCCGGAGGGCGGTGGCG
>NZ_JAURWA010000026.1 GCF_030655195.1 Patulibacter sp.
CGCCACCCCCGGCGACCTGGACCTCGGCGTGCAGGAGCTCGACGAGTTCGTCGCGCCGTTCGACTTCGGCGACTTCAAGGACGGCTTCGCCGTCGGCGCCGGCCTCGGTGCCGCCACCGGCGCGGCCGCCATCGCGATCGCCACCTGATCCGGCCCGCACCGACCCGACCGAGAGGAACGTCATGTCCCAGCAGTCCAAGCGCATGAACCCGACCCTCCTGCTGCCGCTCTTCGTGGCGGTCGCCTTCCTCCTCGTCCTCGGGGCGGTCGGCACCAGCAGCACCGCGGTCTGGGCGGCCCTGACCATCGTCCTCCTCGCCGCCGCCGCCGCCTTCGGCGCCGGCATCACCCGGGCGAGGCACCGCTGACCCCGGAGGAGAACACCGACGCGACACCCGGGACCGGACGCCACGAGGCGCCCGGTCCCGTCGTCGTCCCCGAGCGTCCGCGGCACGCGCGCTCGGTCGTCGTGCAGCCCGGTCCGGAGGACGCGGACCACGACCTGGTCGTCGTCGAGGACGATGGGCGCTACCTGCGCGTCAGCCGCCCCCAGGCGCGCGTCCTCGGCGCGCTGGACGGCTCGTGCACGATCGACGAGTTCAGCGACCGGTCCGGGCTGCCCGCCGAGTCGGTCCGCGGTCTCGTCGCGCAGTTCTCCGCCCTCGGCGTCCTCGTCGACGCCGAAGCCGAGGAGCCCCCGCCGCCGCCGCCGCCCAAGCGGCTGCGCTTCAAGGAGGCCGGCCGGCTCGAGTTCCGCGTCGTCGACCCCGATGCCCTGATCCGGCGCATCGTGCCGTTCGTCCGGCCGCTGGTGCACCCCGTCCTGATCCCGCTGATCGGGATCCTCCTGGCCCTGTCGGTCCTGGCCGCCGGTGTCGTGATCGCCCGCGACGAGCCGGACATCGGCCTGGCGTTCCGGCCGATCCCGATGGTCCTCCTGACCGTCGCGATGATCGGCACGGTGGTGCTGCACGAGCTCGGCCACGCCGTGGCCGTGGGCCTCGGCGGCGGTCGGGTCCGCCGGATGGGGGTGATGGTCTACTACCTCATCCCCGCGATGTTCTGCGACACGAGCGACTCGTGGCGCTTCCCGGCGCGCAGCCAGCGCGTGATGGTCGCCGCCGCCGGCCTGGCCGTGCAGCTGACCCTCACCGGCCTCGTCTGCCAGCTGCTCTGGCTGCCGCTCTCCCCCGAGCTGCAGGCGTTCATCATCGTCTACGCGGGGGCCAACGTCGGCCTCTCGATCTACAACCTGCTGCCGCTCGTCAAGCTCGACGGCTACTGGATGATCGTCTCCGGCCTCGACCGCTCCGGGTTGCGCGAGCGCGCGATCGAGGCCGCGGGCAGCTGGTGGCGCTGGCCCGCCCTCGGGGGCGAGCGGCCCCGGGCGACCCCCGCCGAGGTCGGTCTCGCACTGTTCGGACTCGCCTGCGCGATCGCCGGACCGGCGCTCATCCTCTACGCCCTCTGGCGCTACGGGGACTTCCTCATCGACCTCGGTCGGATCGCGGCCGCCCTCTGGCTGCTAGCCCTGATGTTCGCGTTCTGGAAGCCGGCCGTCAGCGCCGGGCGCGGCCTCGCGGGGATGGCCTGGGCCCAGCGCACCCGCGTCCTGCTCGTCGCCGGCACCGCCGTCGTCCTCGTCCTCGCGGTGCTCGTCGTGGTCGACGGCACCGGCGAGGACTCCCTCCTCGTCAGCGCGTGGACCGACCGGCTCCTGCCGGCCTGGCGCGCGTCCTGGTCCTGACCCCACCGATCGGATCCCCGTGAGCGCCCCGACCTACCCCCTCTGGCACCCGATGACCTCCCTCCCGGTCTACCTCGAGGACCCGGTGACCATCGTCGGCGGCGAGGGCTCGACGGTCGTCGACGACCGCGGCCGTCGCTACCTGTCCGCCACGGGCGGGCTGTGGAACGTCGCGTGCGGCTACGGGCGTCCCGAGATCGCCGCCGCGATCCGGGCGCAGCTCGACGAGCTGGCCTACGGGACCCTCTTCCGCTTCGGCAACGAGCCCGCCCTGCGCCTGGCGGCCCGGCTCGCGGAGCGGCTCCCCGCCGGTCTGGACCACGTCTTCCTGACCTCCTCCGGCGCGGCCGCCGTCGACACCGCGCTGCGGATCGCCCGGCGCACCGCCCGGCTGCGCGGCGAGCCCGACCGCACCCTGATCGCGTCGCTGAAGGACGGGTACCACGGCACGTCGGGGCTGGCCCTCGAGGTCACCGGCGAGGACCTCGACCACGCCGAGTACGGGGTGGAGCGTCGCGACATCGTCCTGCTGCCGACCCCCAACGTCCTCGCCCCCGTCGGCGAGCCGACCCCGGACCAGGCGCTCGCGGCCCTGGAGGAGCTCTTCGCGACCCGGGGCGCGCAGGTCGCCGCGGTCATCTTCGAGCCGATCCTGGGCTCCGCCGGCGTCGTCGACCTGCCCGACGCCTACCTCCGTCGCGCCCGCGAGCTGACCCGGGAGCACGGCGCGTTGCTCGTCGTCGACGAGGTCGCCACCGGGTTCGGCCGCACGGGCCGGCTGTTCGCGTGCGAGCACTGGGACCTGCAGCCCGACCTGCTGACGATGAGCAAGCAGATCAACTCGGGCTACCTGCCGCTCGGGGCCACCGCGGTGTCGCACGAGATCTTCTCGCTCTGGTGGGAGCAGGGCGCGAGCCTGTTCCACGGCGAGACCCAGGCCGGCAATCCGCTGGCCTGCGCCGCCGCGCTGGCGACCCTCGACGTGCTGGACGCGGACGACCTGCCCGGCCGCGCGCGGGTCGCCGGCGACCGTCTGCGCGCGCGCCTCGACGAGATCGCGGCCGGGACGCCGACCGTCGCCGGCGTGCAGGGCCGCGGCCTGATGCTCGGCGTCCACCTGACGCGCGACCCCGCCACCCGGGCGCGGATCCTCCCGGAGGACATGCTCGGCGTCGTGCGGCTGTTCGCGGACGAAGGCATCCTCGTGCACCCGGCACCCACCGGCTTCGGGCTCTTCCCGCCGCTGGTGATCACCGACGAGGAGTGCGACCGGATCGCGGACGTCGCCGAGGCCGTGCTCGGCAGCGCCGTCCCGGCGTGAGCGACCCGCTCTTCACCGTCGTCCTGCCCGCGTACGCGCGCGGCGCGGCGCTGCGGGCGACGCTCGACGGCGTCCTGGCCCAGACCGAGGGCTCGTGGGAGCTCGTGGTCGTCGACGACGCCAGCCCCGACGACACCGCCGAGGTCGCGGGCGGCACCGGGGACGAGCGGGTCCGCGTCCTGCGGCGGGCGGAGCGCGCCGGGGCGCCATCGGCGCCCCGCAACGACGGCCTCGCCGTCGCCCGGGGCCGCTGGGTGGCGTACCTCGACCACGACGACCGCTGGGAGCCCGGGCACCTCGCGACGCTGCGCCGGGCCTTCGAGCGTGGCGCGGAGGTCGTCGCCACCGGGTGCACCTGGGTCGACGATCGTGGTGGAGCGCTGCGGGAGACCGGTCTGCTCGACCTCGTGTGGTCGCCGGAGCTCGCGCTCGTCGGTCCGCTGTTCGAGCCCAGCCGCGTCGCCCACGTCACCGGCCTGGCCGAGGCCGCGGGCGGCTGGCGCCCGACGGACGGCCTGGAGGACTGGGACCTCTGGGTCCGGCTGTCGGACCGCACGTGGTCGACGACCGCCGCGCGCAGCGTCGCGATCGTCGAGGCCGAGGGCACCCGCCGCCACGATCTCGGATCGACCGGGTGGATGGCGGTGGCGGAGGTCCCCGACGAGGCCCGCGCCCACGAGGTGCTCCGTGCCCTGCACCGCCCCGCGACCCTCGACCGCGACCGGGAGCTCCACCGACGGGTCATGGACGACTGGTACCGGGCGGAGCTGTCCGCCGCGCACCTCGTCCTCCCCGACGACGCGGGGCCCCGCGACCTGACCGCCGCGCTGGACGCCGTCCGGACCGAGGACCCGTGGGCCCTCCTCGGCGCCCGGCGCGAGCAGGGCGGGACCTGGACCCTGGGGCGCTCGCTGCTCACCACCGGCGACGCCCACCGCGACCGCGTGATCGAGGTCCTCCGCCGTCGTCTGGCGCCGAAGTACGACCACGTCCGCCGGGTCGCCGCGTCGATCGCCGGGGAGCGGCGATGACCCCGCCTCCCGTCCCCCGCCGGGTCTCGACGACGCCGCTCCATCCCCCGTCCGCTGCCCCGGGGATGCGGCGATGACCGGCGCCTGGTGGCAGGCACCGGTCGTCCTGCGCTTCGGCGTCGGGACCGTCGCCGACGTCGGCGGGGCGACCGTGCCGATGGGCCGCCGCGTGGTCCTGGTGACGGACGAGCGACTCGACGTGGCACCGCCCGTCGCCGCCGTCTCCCGGTCCCTCGCCGCGGCCGGCGCGCTGGTCGTCCGTCACGTCCTCCCGGTCGGCGAGCCGGACCCCGCCGTCGTCGCGGGGCTCGCCGACGAGCTGCGGCGCACCCCGGCCGACGTCGTCGTCGCCGTCGGCGGCGGTTCGGTGCTCGACGCGGCGAAGCTCGGCGTCGTCGGCCGACGCGACCCCGCCGCGGCGACCCTCCTGGGCACGCCGCCGGACCGCACGGTCCTCGAGCTCGGGCCCTCCCCGCGTGGCCGCCCGCCGCGCCTGGTCCTGGTGCCGACCACCCACGGGACGGGCGCGGAGACCAGCGGGGTCGCGAGCATGAGGGCCGGCGGACGCAAGCACCTCGCGGTCGGCTCCGGGCTCTGGGCGGACGTCGCCGTCGTGGATCCGGCCCTCGCGGTCCGCCTGCCGCTCGACGCCCTGCGGGCCGGGGCGCTCGAGACGTGGTGCCGTGCCTTCTCGCTCTTCGCCTCACGGCCCGTCGCCGGCACCACCCCGTCGGTGAGCGACGCCTACGCCGTCGCCGCCGGTCGCAGCGTCGTGGCCGCCGTCGACGCCCTGGACCAGCACCCGGCCGGCGTCGACGTCCACGTCGAGCTGGCGGCCACCGCGAGCACGACGGCGCTGGGCTGGACGGGCCTCGGCCGCGATCCGCACGGCGCGCGGCTGTGGCAGGCGCAGAACGAGCTCTCCGCCCTCGCCGGCCTGCCGAAGAGCACGGCCCTCCCCGCGCTGGTCGCCGCGTACGTCGCGGTGGGGACGGAGCGCGACTCCACGCTGGGCGTCGCCGAGCGGATCGCCGACTTCGTCGACGACACCCTCCCCGGGCACGGCCCCGTCGTCGATCGCCTGCGGGCCTGGCTCTCGGGCCTCGGCACCCCGACGTCCGCCGCGGGCCTGGTCGCACCGGATCTCGCCGCACGGGTGATCGACCGCGTCGCGGAGGCCTGGGCGGCGAACGGCGCCGAGCCTCGCGCGGCCGCCGACGACGCCGTGAGGATGCTCGAGGCGGCGGGGATCACGACGGAGTCGCCGAGCGCCTGAGGCGGGCCCGGGAACGACGACGGCCGCCTCGTGGGCGGCCGTCGAAGGGCGGTGAGGACGCTGACGCGTCCCACCGGCGTGCGCCGCCGAGGCGGCGCGGGGAGCTCTAGACGAGCTCGATCAGGACCATCTCGGTGGCGTCGCTCTTCCGCGGCCCGAGCTTCAGGATGCGGGTGTAGCCGCCCGGACGCTCCATGTAGCGCGGGGCGATGTCCTCGATCAGCTTGTAGGCCGAGAACTTGTCCTGGCCGAGCTTCTGGAGGACCTGACGGCGGGCGTGCAGGTCGCCGCCCTTCGAGAGCGTGATGAGCTGCTCGATCTCGGGCTTCAGCGCCTTGGCCTTGGCCTCGGTCGTCTTGATCCGCTCGTGCTCGATGACCTCCTTGCAGAGGTTGCGGAGCAGGGCCTTGCGGTGCGCGCTGTCGCGGCTGAGCTTGTGGCGGTTCTTGTTGTGGCGCATCGTGTGGGTCTTTCTGGCGGCGGGGAGCGGCTCGACGGTGCCCGGGGGCTACTCGTCGCGGAGGCCGTAGCCCCGCGCCGCGAGGGTCTCGACGACCTCGTCGATGGACTTCTTGCCGAAGTTCGGGATCGCGGCCAGCTCGGCCTCGGTCTTCGAGGTCAGGTCGCCGACGGTCTGGATGCCGGCGCGCTTGAGGCAGTTGTAGGACCGGACGCCGAGCTCGAGCTCCTCGATCATCATCTCGTCGGTCGGATCGCCGTAGCCGTGGTCGCCCACGAGGCCGTCCTCGAGCTCGCCGCCGACGGAGGCGCGGAGCTCCTCGACGCGGTCCGGGTCGGTGAAGACCGCGAGCTGCTGGATCAGGATCTCGGAGGCCTCGCGGAGCGCCTCACCGGGCTCGAGCGAGCCGTCGGTCTCGATGTCCAGCGTGAGCTGGTCGAAGTCGGTGCGCTGGCCGACGCGGGCCGGCTCGACGCGGTAGGCGACGCGGCGGATCGGCGAGAAGATCGAGTCGATCGGGATGACGCCGATCGGCTGGTCGGCCGTCTTGTTCTCGTCGGCGGAGCGGTAGCCGCGGCCCTGGCCGATGGTCAGGTAGACCTCGAGCTTGGTGCCGGCCTCGAGGGTCGCGATGTGCGCCTCGGGGTTCAGGATCTCGACGCCGGCGGGCAGGTCGATGTCCTTCGCGGTGATCTCGCCCGGGCCCTCGGCCACGAGCGGCGCCTCGACCTCGGTCGCGTCGGAGTGCATGCGGCACACGAGCGTCTTGAGGTTCAGGACGATGTCCGTCACGTCCTCGGCGACGCCCTCGAGCGTCGTGAACTCGTGCGCGACGCCCTCGATGCGCACGTTGGTCACCGCAGCGCCCGAGAGGAAGCTCAGCAGCACCCGGCGGAGCGAGTTGCCGAACGTGTAGCCGAAGCCGCGCTCGAGGGGCTCGATGGTGAACGTGCCGCGGTTGTCCTCGACGGACTCGCGGGTGATTCGAGGGGTCTGGTAGTCGAGCATCAAGGTCCTTGCTTCGTCGGAAGACGCGCGGGCGGGGGGCGGGTCCGTTCGCGGTGCAGCGCGGCGGTGGGGCGTCGACTCCCCCGTCTCGCGCGCTGCTGGGTGCTGCTGGTGCTGCTCCCCGGAGCCGGTGCCGCGGGGACGGCGCGGACTCCGGGGTGGACGGCGACGCGAGTCACCGTCGGACCGGCACCCGGCCCGACCCCGGAGGGTCGGTCGAGCGGCCGGAGGGACTGCTGCTAGACGCGGCGCCGCTTCTTGGGGCGGCAGCCGTTGTGCGCCTGCGGGGTGACGTCGCGGACGGTCGTGATCTCCAGACCGGCGGCCTGCAGGGAGCGGATCGCGGTGTCGCGACCGGAGCCGGGGCCCTTGACGAAGACCTCGACCTTCTCGAGACCCTGCTCGATGCCCTTCCGGGCGGCCGAGTCGGCCGTGACCTGCGCGGCGAAGGGGGTCGACTTGCGCGAGCCCTTGAACCCGGCGCCGCCGGCGGACTCCCAGGCGATCACGTTCCCCTCCTTGTCGGTGAGGGAGACGATCGTGTTGTTGAAGCTCGTCTTGATGTGGGCCTGGCCGACCGGGATGTTCTTCTTCGGCTTGCGGCGGCCGCGCGCGGGGCGCTTGGGTGCGGGCATGGTGTTCGAAAGGCTCCGTTGCTACTTCTTGCCGGGCTTCTTCTTGCCAACCGTCGGCATGCGCTTCGGGCCCTTGCGGGTCCGTGCGTTGGTCTTCGTCTTCTGGCCGCGGACGGGCAGGTTGCGGCGATGGCGGAGGCCGCGGTAGCAGCCGATCTCCATCAGGCGCTTGACGGACTGGTTCCGCTCACGGCGGAGGTCACCCTCGACGACGACGTCGTTGTCGATGTGCTCACGCAGACGCGCGACCTGGTCCTCGGTCAGATCGCGGACCTTGGTGTCGCGATCGATGCCCGTGGCCGTCAGGATGTCGTTGGCGCCCGAACGGCCGATGCCGTAGATGTAGGTGAGGCCAATCTCGATCCGCTTGTTCAGCGGGATGTTGATGCCGGAGATGCGTGCCATGC
Source organism: Patulibacter sp. (assembly GCF_030655195.1). GTDB lineage: Bacteria > Actinomycetota > Thermoleophilia > Solirubrobacterales > Solirubrobacteraceae > Patulibacter. The sequence goes on from NZ_JAURWA010000026.1 coordinate 7,886, forward strand.
CTCAGCCCTGCCGCTGCTTGTGGCGGGGGTTCTGACAGATGACGAGGACAGCGCCGTTACGGCGGATGACCTTGCACTTCTCGCACATCGGCTTGACCGACGGTCGTACCTTCATGGTCCTCTTTCTCGGCTCGCTATTCAGTGTGCTGGCTCTGACGGTCGCAAGACCTTCGCTACCAGCCACTGAGGCATGTCTCGCCGGAGGGGCGTGACACGCGCAGACTCGGCACGCTACCAGACAGCTCCCCGGGCACGTCGAACGGCACCCAGGCGGATCGCTCACAGTAGCAGCGACGCCCCGTCGGGGCCTCCCGCCCGTGCCTCGCGGCCCGATCACCAGCGGTCGGTCCCGCCCCACGGGGTGAGGACCCGCGGCCCCTCGTCCGTCACGGCGACCGTCACCTCGGCGTGGGTGGCCCGCGCGCCGTCGATCGTGAAGACGGACCAACCGTCGGGGGCCAGCCGGATCGCCGGTCGCCCGAGCGTCAGCATGGGCTCGACCGCGATCACCAGGCCGGCGCGCAGCTCGGGCCCGTGGCCGGGATGCCCGACGTTGGGCACCTGCGGCTCCTCGTGCAGGCTGCGTCCGACGCCATGGCCGATCAGCGTCGGGAAGACCCCGATGCCCTCACGGCCGGCGCGGGCCTGGACGGCGGCGCCCACGTCGCCCACGGTGCCGCCCGGGACGCAGACCGCGATCGCGTCGCGCAGGGCCTGCTCGGCCGTCGCGACGAGGTGCAGGTCCTGCGGACGTCCCTCCCCCACCACGAACGTCCGGGCGGCGTCGGTGACCCACCCGTCGAGCGTCACGCCGACGTCGAGCGAGACCACGTCCCCGTCGGCCAGCGGCCGGGGCCCGGGGATCCCGTGCACGACCAGGTCGTTGGGCGACGCGCAGATCGACCCGGGGAAGGCGCGGTAGCCGAGGAACGACGGCTGTCCGCCGTCCGCACGGATGTGCTCACGCGCGATCCCGTCGAGGTCCGCCGTGGTGACGCCCGCCGCGACCGCGCCGGCGAGGACGTCGAGGGTCCGGGCCAGGAGCGCGCCCGAGGCCGCCATGGCCTCGATCTCGGCTGCGGCCTTCAGGCGGGGCGGTCCCATGACGCGACACGGCCCCGCGAGGCGGGGCCGTGGTCCTCAGACCGCGTCTTCGAGGCGCAGCGTCGAGACGGTCTTGCGCAGGTGCGCCTCGACCTCCTCGGCGGGGGCCGTGCCGTCGAAGCGGTGCAGCAGGCCCTGGGCCTCGTAGAACGCGACGAGCGGCTCGGTCTGCTCGTGGTAGACGGCCAGGCGCTTGCGGATCGTCTCCGGCTTGTCGTCGTCGCGCTGGATCAGGTCGGACCCGTCGTCGTCGGCCTTGCCGGGGACCTTCGGCGGGTCGTGCTCGAGGTGGTAGATCCGCCCGGACTGCGACACGCGGCGCCCGGACAGCCGACGCACGATGTCGTCGTCGGGGACGTCGATCAGCAGGACGCCGCTGATGTCCCGCCCGAGCTCGCCCAGCGCCTCGCCGAGCGCCTCGCCCTGCGGGACGTTGCGGGGGAAGCCGTCGAGGACGAAGCCGTCGCGGGCCTCCTCGGACCGCACGCGCTCGAGGATCAGGCCGATGACGAGCTCGTCCGGGACGAGGTCGCCCGCGTCCATGAACGCCTTGGCCTGGACGCCGAGCTCGGAGCCCTCCTTGACCGCGGCCCGCAGGATGTTGCCCGTGACGACGTACTCGAGCGTCTCGGTCGACGTGAGGCGCTCGCCCTGCGTGCCCTTCCCGGCGCCCGGGGGGCCCAGGAGGATCAGGTTCAGCTCAGCCATCGGTGCGTCCTTCGTACGGGCGGTCGGGGTGGCGGGGGACGGGGCTCATTTCAGGAAGCCCTCGTAGTTGCGCATCATCAGCTGTGCTTCGAGCTGTTTGACGGTGTCCAGCGCGACGCCGACGACGATCAGCATCGACGTGCCGCCGAACGCGAAGCCCTGCGTGGTCTGGTTGAAGAGGATCGCCGGCACGGCGGCGACCGCGGCGAGGTACAGCGCGCCCGGGAAGGTCAGGCGGGCGAGGATCCGGTCGAGGAACTCCGCCGTCGGCCGACCCGGCCGCACGCCGGGGATGAACCCGCCGTACTTCTTCAGGTTGTCCGCCTGCTCCACCGGGTTGAACGTGACCGCGGTGTAGAAGTAGGTGAAGAGGATGATGAACACGGCCTCGGCGGCGATGTAGCCCCAGGTGCCGGGCAGCAGGGCCTCCTGCACGCCGTTCTGCGGGTTCTTCGTGATGACCTGGGCGATCGTCGGCGGGATCGAGAGGATCGAGGCCGCGAAGATGACCGGGATCACGTTGGCCATGTTGACCTTGAGCGGCAGGTAGGTCTGCCCGCCACCGCTCATCCGCCGGCCGATGACGCGTTTGGCGTACTGGATCGGGATCCGGCGCTGGCCCTCCTGCACGAACACCACGGCCGCGATGACGGCGAGCGCGATGAACGGCATCAGGACCTTGAAGACGGGGTCGCCGCTGTTCCACCAGGCCTGGATGCCGCCCGGGAGGCCGGAGACGATCGACGCGAAGATCATCAGCGACATGCCGTTGCCGACGCCGCGCTGGGTGATCAGCTCGCCCAGCCACATGACGATCATGGCGCCGCCGGTCAGCGACGCGGCGATCAGCACCATGTGCCCGGCGTTGAAGTTCTCGATCAGCGGCACGCCCGCCTGACCCTCCAGCGAGCGGAACAGCGTCACGTAGGCGAACGACTGGCCGAGGGCGAGGCCGACGGTCAGGTAGCGCGTGTACTGGGTGATCCGCTGCTGCCCGATCTCGCCCTCCTGCTTGAGCTTCTCGAGCGCGGGGACGACGACCTGCAGGAGCTGCAGCACGATCGACGCCGTGATGAACGGCATGATGCCGAGCGCGAAGATCGCGATCTGGCTCAGCGCGCCGCCGGAGAAGACGTTCAGCAGCTGCAGGGCACCGCCCTGGAAGGCGGCGTTGTCCTGCAGGGCCTCGACGCCGGCCTTGGAGACCCCGGGGACCGGGATCTGCGCGCCGATGCGGTACAGCGCCAGCAGGAACAGCGTGATGCCGAGCTTCTTGCGGATCTCCGGGACGGTGAGCGCGCCGGTAAGGATGCGGATCATCGGACTCGCAGTGGGAAGTGGGGCGGAACGGAGGACACGCGGGGAACGGACGGCGCGGGCCGTGAGGCCCGCGCGGGTGCTGCTGATCCTACGGTGCGGGCGCCACGGGCGCCTCGGACCCTCGCGACGAGGGGCCGCCCGGAAGGCGGCCCCTCGTGCTGCGGGGTGCTAGGCCTCGACGACGACGGCGGTGCCGCCGGCGGACTCGATGGCCTCGCGGGCGCTCTTGCTGAAGCCGTGCGCGTGGATCGTCAGCGACACGGACAGCTCGCCGCGGCCGAGGACCTTGACGGGGACGTCCTTGCGCTGACCGAGGCCCTTGGCCTTGAGGGCCTCGAGCGTGACCTCGTCACCGGCGGCGAAGCGCTCGGCGATGTCGTCGAGGTTCACCGGCTGCGTCTCCGTGCGGAAGCGCTCGAACGGCATCGACGTCTTCTTGTTCGGACCGCGCAGCTTGCGCAGTCGCGACTGGATCGGCGTCTGGCCGCCCTCGAACCGCGTGCGGTCCTTGGAGCCCGAGCGCGAGCCGGCGCCCTTGTGGCCGCGGCCGGACGTCTTGCCCATGCCGCTGCCGTGGCCGCGGCCGACGCGCTTGCGCGCCTTGCGGCTGCCCGGGGCGGGCTGCAGGTTGTGCAGCCCGATGTCGGTGGACTCAGGGCTCATGCGGACTCCTCCTCGACACGGACGAGGTGCCGGACCGCGTGCAGCGCACCGCGCGCCTGCGGCGTGTCCTGGACCTCGACGGTGTGACCGATGCGGCGCAGGCCCAGGGTGCGCAGCGTGTCGCGCTGCGCCTGGTTGCTGCCGATCTTCGACTTGAACTGCGTGGCCTTGATGGTGCTCACGCGGTCACCTCCTCTGCGGGGGCGTCCTCGGTGGCGTCGACGTCCAGCTCGGCCTCGACCGGGCGGTCGACCAGACCGAGCACGTCCTTGATCTGCAGGCCGCGGAGCTCCGCGACCTCGCGCGGGGTGCGCAGCTGCTGCAGACCCTCGACCGTGGCCTTGACCAGGTTGATGGGGTTCTGCGAGCCGAGGCTCTTGGTCAGGACGTCCTGCAGACCGGCGAGCTCGACCACGGCGCGGACGCCGCCGCCGGCGATGACGCCGGTACCGGGCGAGGCCGGCTTCAGGAGCACCTGACCGGAGCCGAAGCGCCCGATCACGGGGTGCGTGATGGTGGTGTTGTGCTTGGGGACGCGGAAGAGGTCCTTCTTCGCGCGCTCCACGGCCTTCTGGATGGCCAACGGGACCTCGTTGGCCTTGCCGTAGCCGATGCCGACGACGGAGTTCTCGTCGCCGACGACGACCAGGGCGGTGAAGGAGAAGCGGCGGCCACCCTTCACCACCTTGGCGACGCGGTTGATTTCCACGACCCGCTCCTGGAGATCCAGGCCGACGGGGCTGACAGTGCGATCGATCGTCATGGGTTCAGTGGCTCCTAGACGGTGAGCCCGCCCTCGCGGACCGCTTCAGCGAACGCCTTGACGCGCCCGTGGTACTGGTAACCGCCACGGTCGAAGACGACCGTGTCGATGCCCGCGGCCTTGACGCGCTCGGCGAGCGCCTTCCCGGTCGCGGCGGCCTGATCGGCCTTGTTGAGGCCGGAGAACTCCGACTCGGTCCAGCTGACGGAGGCGATCGTGTGACCGCTCCCGTCGTTGGCCAGGTCGTCGATGACCTGGGCGAAGATGCCCTTGTTGCTGCGGAACACGGCGACGCGCGGCCGCTCGGCGGTGCCGGAGACCTTCGCTCGCACGCGGCGCCGGCGCTTGAGCCGACGCGCTTCCTTCGTGACGACGCTCATGCGCGCTTACCGACCTTCCGGACGACGTACTCGCCCTCGTAACGGATGCCCTTGCCCTTGTAGGGCTCCGGCGGCCGCTTCTTGCGGATCTTGGCCGCGGTCTCGCCGACGAGCTGCTTGTCGGTGCCCTTGACGATGACGCGGGTGGGCTGCGGGACCTCGAACTCGATGCCCGCGGGGGCCTCGACCGTGACCGGGTGCGAGTAGCCGAGCGCCAGGTCGAGGGTCGTGCCCTTGAGCGACGCGCGGTAGCCGACGCCCTGGATCTCGAGCGTCTTGACGAATCCGTCGGTGACGCCCTCGACCATGTTGGCGATGAGGCTGCGGCTCAGGCCGTGGAGCGCACGGTGCGGGCCACGGTCCGTCGGGCGGGTCACGAGGATCTCGGACCCGTCCTGCGTGACCGTGATGTCGCGATGGATCTGCTCGGAGAGCTGACCCTTCGGACCCTTGACCGTGACGGTCCCGGTCTGGATGGTGATGTCGACGCCGGTGGGGACCGGGATCGGCTTGCGTCCAATGCGGCTCATGCGATTACCACACCTCGGCCCAGACCTCGCCACCGACGCCGGCCTTCTTGGCGTCGTGACCGGTCTTGATGCCGCTCGAAGTCGAAACGATCATGGTCCCGAGGCCGCCGAGCGACTTCGGGATGTGTCCGGCGTTCACGTAGTAGCGCTGGCCCGGACGGGAGACGCGACGCAGGCCGGTGATGGCCGAGCGACGGTCGTTCGTGTACTTCAGCGTGATCGTGAGCAGCTCGCCCGGGTGCTCCGTGGCGGGCGCGGTGCTGAAGTCGGAGATGTAGCCCTGCTCCTTGAGGATGCGGGCGATCTCGCGCTTGCTCCCCGAGGACGGGAGGACCACCGTGCGGTGCGCGGCCGTGATGGCGTTGCGGATCCGCGTCAGGAGGTCCGCGATGGGATCGGTCGTCGACATGCTTACCAGCTGCTCTTCGTCATACCCGGGATGTAGCCGCGGTGCGCGTGCTCGCGCAGGCAGATGCGGCAGATCCCGAACTTCTTGTAGACCGACCGCGAGCGGCCGCAGTTGCGGCAACGCGTGTACTCGCGGGTCTGGTACTTCTGGGGGCGCGCCTGGCGGACGCGCTGAGAGGTCTTCGCCATGGGTCAGCTCCCCTGGGTGGTGGACGGGTCGACGGGAGCGGGAGCGCCGGCGGGGCGCTTCCCCTCACGGGAGAACGGGAAGCCGAGCTCGGCGAGCAGGGCGAACGCCTCACCGTCGGTCGGAGCCGACGTCGTGATGGTGATGTCGAGGCCGCGGATCTGGTCGATCGCGTCGTAGTCGATCTCGGGGAAGATGATCTGCTCGCGGACGCCCAGGGAGTAGTTGCCCCGGCCGTCGAAGCTCGTCGTCTTCAGGCCCCGGAAGTCACGGACGCGCGGCAGCGCGATCGCGACGAGACGCTCGACGAACTCGTACATGCGCTCGCCGCGCAGCGTCACCGCTGCACCGACCGGCATGCCGTCGCGCAGCTTGAAGCCGGCGATGGACTTGCGGGCCCGGCGCACGTTCGGCTGCTGGCCGGCGATCGCGGCGAGCTGCTCGACAGCCGCCGCGAACTGCTTGTTGTCCTGCTTCGCCTCGCCGAGACCCATGTTCAGGGTCACCTTCTCGAGACGCGGGACCTGCATCACGGAGGTGTAGTCGCCGGCCTCGAAGAGGCGGGGACGGATCTCGTCGAGGTAGCGCGTCTTCAGTCGCGCGGTCGTGGTCGCACTCATGCGTACTACCTCAGTCGATCTGCTGGCCGGAGCGCTTGGCGACGCGCACTGCGCGACCGTCCTCGCTCCGGGTGACGCCCACGCGGGTGGGCTGGTTGGTCTTGGGGTCGACGAGCATGACGTTGGACACGTGGATCGCGCCCTCCTGCTCGACGACGCCGCCCTGGCTGGCCGGCGTACCGGGCAGCGCGGACGGGTTCGGCCGCTGGTGCCGCTTGACGATGTTGACACCTTCGACGACCACGCGGTCCTTCGAGGGGTCGACGGAGACGACGGTGCCGGTGCGACCGCGGTCCTTGCCGCTGATGACGACGACCTGGTCGTCGCGTCGGATGCGAAGCGCCATGGCTTACAGCACCTCCGGGGCGAGGGAGACGATCTTCATGAACGAGCGGTCGCGCAGCTCGCGCGCCACCGGTCCGAAGATGCGGGTCCCCCGCGGGTTGTTGTTCGCGTCGATGATGACCGCGGCGTTCTCGTCGAAGGCGATGTACGTGCCGTCCTCGCGACCGAACTCCTTGCGGGTCCGGACGACGACGGCCTTGACGACCTCGCCCTTCTTGACGGTGCCGTTCGGCGTCGCGGCCTTGACCGTGGCCGTGATGGTGTCGCCCACCCGGGCGTAACGGCGGCGGGAGCCACCGTGCACGCGGATGGTGAGGATCTCGCGGGCGCCGGTGTTGTCGGCGACCTTCAGGCGGGACTCGTTCTGGATCACTTCGCACGCTCCACGATCTCGGCGAGCGTCCAACGCTTGGTGCGCGAGAGCGGGCGGGCCGACTCGATGCGGACCGTGTCGCCCTCACCGGCGTCGTTCTGCTCGTCGTGCGCGTACAGCTTGGTCGTGTGACGCACGATCTTCTTGTACTTCGGGTGCCGCTTGGAGTGGTCGATCCGGACGGCGAGCGTCTTGTCGCCCTTCGCGGACACGACGACGCCCTGGCGGACCTGCTTGCGGCCGGGCTCCCACTCGGGGGTGGGGGTGCCGCGGTCGGTGCCGGCCTCGGCGCCCAGCTTGGACGCCTTCTTCTCCCGCTCCTGCAGGCGGCGGCGCCGACGGGCGACGGCCTTCTGCTTGCGCAGGGCCTTCCGCTCCTCGGCCTTCTCCTCGATGGACTTCGGCGCGTTGGCCTCGGTCCCGGAGCGCTGGCGGTGCCAGGCGCGCTTCTGGACGGGCGACAGCGACGGGTCAGGACCCTCCGGGGCCTTGGGGGCCTCCGGCTCGGTCTCGACGGCGTCGGTCGGCTCTTCGGTGATGTTCTCGGGGTTCTCGTCAGCCATGGGGCTCAGCCGTTCTCAACGTCGATGCCGCGCTGGCGGGCCACCGTGATGGCCCGGGCCAGCTCGCGGCGCGTGCTGCGCAGCGAGGCGGTGTTCTCGAGCTCGCCGGTCGCCTGCTGGAAGCGCAGACCGAAGAGCTCCTTCCGGAAGTTCGTGATCTGCTCGAGGATCTTCTGATCGTCGAGGTCACGCAGCTCCTGCGTACGCATCAGTCGTCCTCCGCCGTGACGAACTTGGTCCGCACGGGCAGCTTGTGCGCCGCCAGGCGGATGGCCTCACGGGCCAGGTCCTCCGGCACGCCGGAGATCTCGAACATGACCCGGCCCGGCTTGACGACCGCGACCCAGCCCTCGGGCGAGCCCTTGCCGGAACCCATGCGGGTCTCGGCCGGCTTCTTCGTGACGGACTTGTCCGGGAAGATGTTGATCCAGACCTTGCCGCCACGCTTCATCTTGCGGTTCATGGCGATACGGGCAGCCTCGATCTGACGGTTGGTGATCCAACCGGCCTCGAGGGTCTTCAGCCCGTACTCACCGAACTGCACGTGGTTCTGGCCACGCGACAGACCGCGCTTGCGGCCACGGTGGACCTTGCGGTGCTTGGTGCGCTTCGGGGAGAGCATCAGCGACCACCCTGCGGGCCACGCCCGCGGCCGCCTGCGCCGCCCGGACCACCGGGACCGCGGCCACCCTGGCCGCCGCCCTGACCGCCGCGACCGCCGCGGTCGCCGCCGCCGAAGCCGCCGCGCCCACCGCCGCCGCCGCCGTCACGACCGCCACGACCGCCACCGCGACCGCGGTCCTGGGTCGAGGGACCGTCGACGTCGGTGAGGTCGGAGCCGCCGTAGCCCTCCGGCATGATCTCGCCCTTGTTGACCCAGACCTTCACGCCGATGCGACCGAACGTCGTCTTGGCCTCGAAGAAGCCGTAGTCGATGTCCGCACGCATGGTGTGCAGCGGCACGCGGCCGTCCTGGTAGGACTCCGTGTTGCTCATCTCGCGACCGCCGAGGCGGCCGGAGACCTGGATCTTGCAGCCCTTGGCGCCCGAGCGCATGGCGCTCGTGAGGGCGCGCTTCATCGCGCGGCGGAACGCCACGCGGTTCTGCAGCTGCTCCGCGACGGACTGCGCGACGAGCTTGGCGTCGAGCTCCGGCCGGCGGACCTCGAGGATGTTGACCTTGACCTGCTTCTTGGTGATGCGGTGCAGATCCTTCCGCAGCGCATCGACCTCGACGCCGGACTTGCCGATGACGACACCGGGACGAGCCGTCCGGATGGACACCTCGACCTCGTTCTTGTTCTTCTTGATCGAGATGTCGGAGAGGCCGGCGTGCGCCAGCTTGCCCTCGATGTGATCACGGATCTGCCGGTCCTCGTGGAGGAAATCGGCGGTGTTCTGCGCGCTGAACCAGTGGGACTTCCAGTCGTGGATGTACCCCACGCGCATCGACTCGGGATGGACCTTCTGTCCCATCAGCCTTGCTCCTTCGGCGTGAGCTGCACGGTCAGGTGACTGGTGCGCTTGTTGATCCGGTACGCCCGGCCCTGGGCACGCGGCTGGAACCGCTTGAGCGTGGGGCCGTCGTCGGCGGTGATGCTGTGGATGACGAGGTCGTCACCCACGAGCTCGTGGTTGTTCTCCGCGTTCGCGATCGCGGACTCGAGCACCTTGCTCCAGTCCTGCGCCGCCGAGCGGGTGCTGTGCTGCAGGATCGCGCGGGCCGTCTGCACGTCCTTGCCGCGGACGAGGTCCGCGATCAGACGCGCCTTGCGCGGCGTCGTGCGCACGTACTTGGCGACGGCGCGGACCACGGGGGCCTCGCCGACGGGCTGGCTGCGGCGCGCGCGACGGGCGTCGGCGCGGGCCCCACCCCGGACCTGGGTGACCGGAGCGGCAGCGTGGCTGTGCTCGTGGTCGCCGTGGTCGTGCGAGTGGTCGTGGACCTCGGACGCGTCGTCCTCGGTCTCGTCGGCCTCGACGTCCGCAGCCTCCGCCGTGACGCCCTCGTCGGGTGCCTCGGTAGCAGCCTCCTCGACCTTCGGCAGCGTCTCCTCGACCTCGTCGGTCTCGGGCGTCACCTGGGCCTGCGGCTCGTCGTTGGTGTCGTTCTGGGGGGTCTCGTCAGCCATTGCTCATCGCCTCTTGGCGGTGTCGCCGTGACCGCGGTAGGTCCGCGTGGGCGCGAACTCGCCCAGCTTGTGACCGACCATCGACTCCGAGACGAAGACCGGAACGTGCTTCCGGCCGTCGTGCACGGCGATCGTGTGGCCGACGAACTCCGGGAAGATCGTCGAAGCCCGCGACCAGGTCTTGATCAGCTTCTTGTCGTTGGAGGCGTTCATGGTCTCGATGCGCGTCATCAGACGCTCCTCGACCCACGGCCCCTTCTTGCTCGAGCGACTCACGGCTACTTCCTCTTGCCCTTGCCACGCTTGCGTGCGCGCACGATGTAGCGGTCCGAGGGCTTGTTCTTCTTACGGGTGCGGTAGCCCAGCGTGGGGACGCCCCACGGGGTCACCGGGTGACGGCCCGGGGTCGTGGAACCCTCGCCGCCGCCGTGCGGGTGGTCGACCGGGTTCATGGCCGTACCGCGCGTCTGCGGGCGGACGCCCATGTGACGCTTGCGGCCGGCGTTGCCGATCTTGACGTTCTGGTGCTCGGCGTTGCCGACGGACCCGATCGTCGCGCGGCAGGTCTCCATGACCAGGCGCATCTCGCCGGACGGCAGGCGCAGGGTCGCCATGCCCTGGTCCTTCGCCATCAGCTGGATGACCGTGCCGGCGGAACGGCCGAGCTGGCCACCCTTGTTCGGCTGGAGCTCGACGTTGTGCACGATCGTGCCGGCCGGGATGTCCCTCAGGGCGAGCGCGTTGCCCGTCTTGATGTCCGAACCGGGGCCCGACTGCACCAGCGTGCCGACCTCGAGGCCACGGGGGGCCAGGATGTAGGACTTCACGCCGTCCAGGTAGTGGAGCAGCGCGATGTACGCCGTGCGGTTGGGGTCGTACTCGATCGCGGCGACGCGGGCGGGGACGCCGTCCTTCGTGCGCTTGAAGTCGATCTTGCGGTACAGGCGCTTGGCGCCGCCACCGCGGTGACGCGACGTCTTGCGACCGTTGTTGTTGCGACCGCCGGACTTCGTGAGGCCCTCCACGAGCGAGCGCTCGGGGGTGGTCTTCGTGATCTCGGCGAAGTCCGCGTACGTCGCGAACCGCTGACCCGGGGTCGTCGGCTTGGGCTTGCGAATGGCCATGGCTTACTCCTCGATCCCGGAGAGGGAGGCGAAGATCGGGATCTCCTGGCCCTCGCCGACCTGGACGATGGCCTTCTTCCAGGAGCGCGTCCGGCCGGCGGTGGATCCGCGGCGCTTCGGCTTGCTCTTGACGGAAGAGGTCTTCACCGCGAGCACGTCGACCGAGAAGAGCTCCTCGACCGCGGCGCGGATCTGCGTCTTGTGGGCGTCCGGATGGACCCGGAACGTGTACTTGCCGACGGTGGCGAGCACGTAGCTCTTCTCACTGACGACGGGACGGATGATGACCTGGGTCGCGTCCATGTCAGGCCTCCGTGGAGGTGGTCGTGGACTGGGCGTCGCCCGCGACGCGGGCGACGAGCTCGTCGACCGCGGCCTGCGTGAGCAGGACGCGCCGGGCGCCGACGACGTCGGCGACACCGGCGGCCACGGCGGGGAGCACGTTGATCGTCGGCAGGTTGCGGAAGGACAGCGCCGTCCGCTCCTCGCCGGCGGCGAGCAGCAGGAGCGTCTTGCCCTTGCCGTCCGTGTCCCAGCTCGCGATCGTCGAGACGGCCGCCTTCGTGGAGGGCGTGTCGAACGCGGCCGTGTTCAGGCCGGCGATCGAGCCGCGCTGCGCCTGCAGCGACAGCGCGCTGCGGAGCGCCGCGCGCTTCTCCTTGCGGTTCACCTTGAAGGTGAAGTGGCGCGGCTGGGGTCCGAAGACCGTGCCGCCGCCCGTCCAGATCGGGGAGCGCGAGGAACCGGCACGGGCGCGGCCCGTGCCCTTCTGGCGCCACGGCTTGGCGCCGCCGCCGGAGACCAGGCCACGCGTCTTGGTGGACGACGTGCCCTGACGACGGGCGTTCAGCTCGTGCCGGACGTTCTGGTGGACGAGCGGCCCGTTGAACTCGACGCCGAAGACGGCATCGTCGAGCTGCAGGGTGCCGCCGCCGAGGATCGGTGCATCAGCCATCGGTCCGAACCTCCACGAGGCCGTTCTTCGCGCCCGGCACGGAGCCGCGCACGATCAGCAGGTTGTCGTCGGTCTCGACGCGCACGACCGTCAGGCCGCGCTGCGTCACGCGCTCCGCGCCCATGTGGCCGGGACCGCGGATGCCCTTGAACACGCGGGCCGGCCATGCGGCGGCACCGATCGAGCCCGGGGCGCGGGTGTTGTGCGAGCCGTGGGTCACGGGACCACGGGCGAAGCCGTGGCGCTTGACCGTGCCCTGGAAGCCCTTGCCCTTCGACGTGCCCGCGACGCGGATCTTCTGACCCGGCTCGAAGGCGCCGACGGTGACCGACTGGCCGACCTCGACGTCGATGTCGACGTCGCGGAACTCGACCAGGTGACGGTGCGGACCGACGCCGGCCTTCTTCAGGTGCCCGAGCTCGGGCTTGGAGAGGTGCTTCTCCTTCGTGGCGCCGAAGGCGAGCTGGACGGCGTCGTAGCCGTCGCGCTCAGCCGTCCGGCGACCCGTGACGGGGCACGGGCCGGCCTCGAGCACGGTGACGCGCTCGACGGTGCCGTCCTCGAGGAACAGCTGGGTCATGCCCAGCTTCTTGGCGAGAATCGCGGCCATCTGGGTCACCCGGCCAGTCGGATCTCGATGTCGACGCCCGCGGGGAGGTGATCGAGACGCTGGAGCGAATCGACCGTCTTCGGGGTCGGCTGATGGATGTCGATCAGGCGCTTGTGCGTACGGATCTCGAAGTGCTCGCGGGAATCCTTGTCCTTGAAGGGGGACCGGATCACGCAGTAGACGTTCTTCTCCGTCGGAAGCGGCACGGGACCGGAGACGCTGGCGCCGGTGCGCTGAGCGGTCTCGACGATCTCCTTGGCGGCCGACTCGATGGCCGACGTGTCGTAGGCCTTGAGGCGGATGCGGATCTTGTTTTGTGTGGCGGCTGCCATCGGGGCTCTCTGCTGTCCGTTCCGTCTGATGACTGGAGGAAGATCTGGGCTGGGTACTGCCGGGGTCACTGGACCCCTCCGCCCGCGTGCGGGAGGCGCACATCGGCCGGCCCAGCGGGGTGGCACCGCACCCGCGGACGAGGTGTCCGCGGGCGGGGCCGTGAGGGCGAGGCGGCCGGAGCCGCCTGCGCCTCAGGTGCTGCTGGTCCTAGGCGATGACCTCGGCCACGACGCCGGAGCCGACCGTGCGGCCACCCTCGCGGATGGCGAAGCGCAGGCCCTGGTCCATGGCGATCGGCTGGATCAGCTCGATCTCCATCTGGACGTTGTCGCCCGGCATGACCATCTCCGTGCCCTCGGGCAGGTTGGCCACGCCCGTCACGTCCGTCGTGCGGAAGTAGAACTGCGGCCGGTAGCCGGAGAAGAACGGCGTGTGACGGCCACCCTCCTCCTTCTTGAGGATGTAGACCTCGGCCTTGAACTTCGTGTGCGGCGTGATCGAGCCCGGCTTGCACAGGACCTGACCGCGCTCGATGTCCTCGCGCTTCAGACCACGGAGCAGCAGCCCGGCGTTGTCGCCGGCCTCGCCGCGGTCCAGCTGCTTCTTGAACATCTCGACGCCGGTGACGACCGTCTTCGACGGCTCGCGGATACCGACGATCTCGACCTCGTCACCGATGGTGATGACGCCCTGCTCGATGCGGCCCGTGGCGACCGTGCCACGACCCGTGATCGAGAAGACGTCCTCGACCGGCATCAGGAACGGCTTGTCCAGGACGCGGACCGGCTCCGGGATGTAGGTGTCGAGCTGCTCGGCCAGGTCGAGGATCTTCTGCTCGTACTCGGCGTCGCCCTCGAGCGCCTTCAGCGCCGAGCCCGTGACGAACGGGATGTCGTCGCCCGGGAAGTCGTACTCGTTGAGGAGGTCGCGAACCTCGACCTCGACGAGCTCCAGGAGCTCCTCGTCGTCGACCATGTCGGCCTTGTTGAGGAACACGACGATGTACGGGACGCCGACCTGCTTGGCGAGCAGGATGTGCTCACGCGTCTGGGGCATCGGGCCGTCAGCGGCCGACACGACCAGGATCGCGCCGTCCATCTGGGCGGCACCCGTGATCATGTTCTTCACGTAGTCGGCGTGCCCGGGGCAGTCGACGTGCGCGTAGTGCCGGTTCTCGGTCTCGTACTCGACGTGCGAGGTGGAGATCGTGATGCCGCGCTCCTTCTCCTCCGGAGCGTTGTCGATCTCCGCGAACGAACGAGCCGAACCGCCGCCGGCCTTCGCCAGCACCGTCGTGATCGCCGCCGTCAGCGTCGTCTTGCCATGGTCGATGTGACCGATGGTGCCCACGTTGACGTGGGGCTTACCGCGCTCGAACTTCTCCTTCGCCACTGGGCGCTCCTAAGTCTTGTTCTTCGATGGGGTCGGTGCCGACGTTCGCCGGCTCCGGCTCTGGGCGAACCCGTGAAGGGTAGCCAGAGCCGGGGTGTTCATGCGGTGCGGTGGGGCTACTTGCCCGTCCGCGTCGCGACGATCTCTTCGGCGACGTGCGAGGGCACCTCGTCGTAGCGCTCGAACTGCATCGTGTACGTCGCGCGGCCCTGGGTGGCCGAGCGGAGGTCCGTCGAGTACCCGAACATCTCGCTCAGCGGGCAGTACGCCGTGACGATCTGCGCGTTGCCGCGCGGCTCCATGCCCTCGATCCGCCCACGCCGGCGGTTGAGGTCGCCGATGACGTCGCCCATGAACTCCTCGGGCGTGACGACCTCGATCTTGAAGATCGGCTCGAGGAGGATCGGCTTGGCCCGGCGGGACGCCTCGGTGAACGCCATGTTCGCGGCGATCTTGAAGGCGACCTCCGAGGAGTCGACCTCGTGGTACTTGCCGTCCGTGACCGTGACCTTCACGTCGACCATGGGGTAGCCGGCCTTCGGCCCGCTGTCCATGCCCTCGCGCAGGCCCTTCTCGACCGCGTTGTGGTAATCGACCGGGATCGAGCCGCCCTTGATCTTGTTCTCGAAGACGAAGCCCTCACCGGGCGCCGGCTCCATGGAGATCACGACGACACCGAACTGGCCGGAACCACCGGTCTGTCGGACGAACTTGCCCTCGACCTTCTCGACGAGGGACTTGACCGTCTCGCGGTAGCTGACCTGCGGCGTACCGACGTTGGCCTCGACGTTGAACTCGCGCCGCATGCGGTCGACGAGGATCTCGAGGTGCAGCTCGCCCATGCCGGAGATCTCGGTCTGACCGGTCTCCTCGTTGGTCTCGACCTGGAAGGTCGGGTCCTCCTCGGCGAGGCGCTGCAGGGCGACGCCCATCTTCTCCTGGTCGGCCTTGGTCTTCGGCTCGACGGCCACCTTGATGACCGGCTCGGGGAAGTCCATCGCCTCGAGGACGATCGCGTGGTTCGGATCGCAGATGGTGTCGCCGGTGTAGACCTGCTTGATGCCGACGGCCGCGGCGATGTCGCCGGAGTAGACCTTCTCGACGTCCTCGCGGTCGTTGGCGTGCATCATCAGGATGCGGCCGATGCGGTCGGTCTTGCCGGTGTTGGTGTTCAACACCTTCGAGCCGGCCTCGAGGATGCCCGAGTAGACGCGGAAGAAGACGAGCTTGCCGACGTAGGGGTCCGTGGCGATCTTGAACGCCAGGGCGGCGAACGGGGCGGAGTCGTCGGACGGACGCTCCTCCTCGTGCTCCTCTCCGTCACGCGCGGTGACGATGCCCTTGATGGCCGGCACGTCGAGCGGCGACGGCAGGTAGTCGACGACGGCGTCGAGCAGGGGCTGGACGCCCTTGTTCTTGAAGGACGAGCCGCACAGGACCGGGTTGATCGAGAGCGCCAGCGTCGCGGCGCGGATGGCGCTCTTCAGACGGGCGACCGGGACCTCCTCGCCCTCGAGGACGAGCTCCATGAGCTCCTCGTCGAAGTCGGCGACGGCGTCGAGCAGCTTCTCGCGCGCGGCGGCGGAGACGTCGGCGTACTCCTCGGGGATGTCGATGACGTCGACGTCCTTGCCGATGTCGTCGCGGTAGTACGTCGCCTTCATCTCGACCAGGTCGATGATGCCGGCGAAGTCGCCCTCGGCACCGATCGGCAGCTGGATCGGCACGGCGTTGGCGCCGAGGCGGTCGATCATGGTCCGGACGGACATGTCGTAGTCCGCGCCGGTGCGGTCCATCTTGTTGACGTAGGCGATTCGGGGCACGCCGTAGTCGTTGGCCTGGCGCCAGACCGTCTCGGACTGGGGCTCGACGCCGGCGACGGAGTCGAACACGGCGACGGAGCCGTCGAGCACGCGCAGGGACCGCTGGACCTCGACCGTGAAGTCGACGTGGCCCGGCGTGTCGATGATGTTGATGCGGTGCTGGTCCCACTCGGCGGTGGTGGCGGCGGAGGTGATCGTGATGCCACGCTCCTGCTCCTGCTCCATCCAGTCCATGGTGGCGCCACCGTCGTGGACTTCGCCGATCTTGTAGTTACGACCGGTGTAGAAGAGGATGCGCTCCGTCGTCGTCGTCTTACCGGCGTCGACGTGAGCCATGATCCCGATGTTTCGGGT
>NZ_JAURWA010000036.1 GCF_030655195.1 Patulibacter sp.
CGCGCCGCGCGGCGCGCCGCGATCCAGCGGCCCGCCCCGGCAGGGCCGTCCGACGAGCGGCCGGGCCTGACCCGCAACGGGCAGCCCACGCTGCCGCGGGACGTCTGGCGCGACGAGTCGCACCTCGCCCCGGTCGTCGGCGTGCTGCGCCGGCGGGGGAAGTTCTTCGTCGCCGAGCCCCTCTTCGGCGACGGCGGGCGGTCGGGCCGCCAGGTGTCCGTCGACAAGGGCGCGCGCGAGCTGGGCGAGGGTCGGATCGGGCTGTTCGTCCCGGCCGGCGGCGGCCGACGGTCCCGCAGCCACCGCGTCGCCCGCGAGCTCGGGACGCCCGACGTGGCACGGGACGTCCTCGAGGCGCTGCTCCTGGACCGCGGGCTGCCCCGGCGCATCGCCCGCGAGGTCGGCATGGAGGCCGAGGGCGTCGCCGGTGCGCTCGGACCCGCAGCCCGGTGGGACGTCGGATCGGGCGCTCCCGCGCGGCGGGACCTGCGGGGTCTGCCGACGTTCACGATCGATCCCGTCACCGCCCAGGACTTCGACGACGCGATCAGCGCCGCGGCCGCCGACGCGGACGGGGTCCCGGCGGACGGCGACGGCTTCGGTGGGCCGCCGCTGCCCGCGGACGGCTCGCGCGTGTGGGTCCACATCGCCGACGTCTCCGCGTTCGTGCGGCCCGGTGGCGCGATCGACGGCGACGCCCGCTGGCGGGGCACCAGCGTCTACGTCCCGGGCACCGTCGAGCCGATGCTGCCCCCGGCGCTCTCGAACGACGCGTGCTCGCTGGTGCCGAACGTCGACCGGCTCGCCGTGACCGTGCAGATCGACCTGCGTGGCGGGACGGTTCTGGGCGCCGAGGTGTTCCGCTCGATCATCCGCTCCGACGCCCGCCTGACGTACGAGGAGGTCGACGAGGTCTTCGCCGGGACGCGCCGCGCGGAGGACCCGTGGGCGGGCCCGCTCGACGTCGCCCGGCGCGTCGCGCTGGCGTTGCAGGACCGGCGCGAGACGACGACCAACGCGCTCGAGCTGGACACGGGCGAGCCGCGGTTCACCTTCGACGACGCCGGGCACCCGCGCGACATCGTCGTGGAGCGCGCGACGGAGTCCCACCGCCTGATCGAGCACCTGATGGTGACGGCGAACGAGCAGGTCGCCCGTCTCCTGTCCGAGTCCCGCACGCCGACGCTGCACCGGGTGCACGGGCTGCCGGAGGTCTCGTCCGTGGGACGCCTGGTGGAGCAGCTGGCGACGCTCGGCGTCCCGATGCCGACGTCGCTGGTCACGGCGGAGGGCGAGGCCCGGGCCCTGGCGTCGAAGGAGGACGCCTCCGCCGCGGTCGCCGAGCTGTCCCGTCGGGTCGACGCGCACGTGCGGCGCACGGGCCACGGACGGGCCGGGCTGTCGTACCTCGTGCTCCGGGCGCTGCAGCAGGCGCGGTACGAGCCCAAGGGCCTCGGGCACGCGGGGCTCGGCCTGCGGCACTACTGCCACTTCACGTCGCCGATCCGGCGCTATCCCGACCTGGTCGCGCACCGGGCGGTGCTGTCGCTCGTCGGCGCGGGGGAGGAGGCGCCGGCCGGCTCCTCCAGCCGCCTCGAGGAGCTCGGGATCTGGTGCTCGGCGACGGAGCGCGAGGCGATGGGCGTGGAGCGGACCGCCGACGCGATCACGCGGGCGTTCCTGCTGCAGCGCATCCTCTTCGAGCGCGGGGACGACGCGCGGTTCTCCGGCGAGGTCACGGGGCTGTCCGGCGGCGGCGCGTTCGTGCGCTTCGGGGGCCAGGGTCTGCCCGACGACTCGTTCGAGGGGTTCGTCCCGGTGCGGCGCATGGCGGAGGACTGGTGGGACCTCGACGAGCCCGGCACGATCCTCGTCGGCAGCCGGTCGGGGCAGAAGGTCCGGATCGGCGACCCGCTCGACGTCGCGGTCGAGAGCATCGAGCCGGTCCGCGGGCGCGTGTCGCTCGTGGTCGGCCGGTGATCGCAGAGCGATCGGCCGGGGCGGGGCCCTCCCGTCCTCTGCGGGTGGGCCGTGCCCTGTCGCGGTCCGGTGCGGTCCGGCCCGCGAAGCACGGGTCGGGGCCCGCCCGGTCTCCGCGCGGCGCTACGCTCGTCCGCTGATGGCGAAGGGCAAGAAGAAGAAGCCCTCGGGCGGCGACTACGGCTACAACCGGCAGGCCCGGTTCCGGTACGAGCTGCTGGACCGGCTCGAGTGCGGCATCGTCCTGACGGGCACCGAGGTCAAGTCGCTGCGCACCCACGGCTGCATGATGGGCGACGCGTACGTCGACGTCCGCCGCGAGGAGCTCTGGCTGCAGAACCTGCGGATCGAGCCCTACGCGCCCGCCGCGCTGAACAACCACCTGCCGGACAAGCCGCGCAAGCTGCTCGCCCACCGGCGGGAGATCGACCGGCTGCTCGGCCAGACGACCACGAACGGGCTGACCCTCGTCCCGACGCGGATCTACCCCAAGGACCGACGGATCAAGGTCGAGATCGCGCTGGCGCGCGGCAAGAACGTCGCCGACAAGCGCCAGGACATGAAGGCGCGGGACATGGACCGCGAGATGCAGCGCGCCCTGCGCGAGCGCTCGCGGTAGGGGGCGGGCGCCGGAGGCGGAGGGCGCGGGAGGCGGCGGTCGCTGGAGGCGGGCGCGCGCGGGAGGCGGCGGGCGCCAGAGGCGGCGGACGCGGGGCGGGGCGTGCGTCATCCGCCACTCCGGGTCCCGGGTCCGTGCCGATCGGCGGATGACGCCCGCCTGGCGTGCCTCATCCGCCAATAGGTGAGGGACCCCCGTCCGGATCGACGGGTGACGCACGTCGTTCCCGCCCGGGCTCCGGCACCGGTCCCCGCTCACCCGCCAGGACGCCGGAACGCCCACGCCCCCACGCGCCGGACCGCCCACGCCCCCACGCGCCGGACCGCCCACGCCCCCACGCGCCGGACCGCCCACGCGCCCACGCGCCGGACCGCCCACGCGCCC